>CAZRXZ010000046.1:0-2414 GCA_964604095.1 uncultured Arenimonas sp.
GCCGAGATGCTGATCGTGCCGCAGGCCGGCCGCCTGCGCCTGCGCACCGAGATGGGCGTGCTGGAGCTGGAGCCGCAGGAGATCGCGGTGGTGCCGCGCGGCATCCGTTTCGCGGTCGACCTGCCGGACGGCAGCGCCGCCGGCTACGTGGCCGAGAACTTCGGCGCACTGCTGCGCCTGCCGGATCTGGGCCCGATCGGTTCCAACGGCCTGGCCAATCCGCGCGATTTCCTGGCGCCGGTGGCGGCGTACGAGGACATGGAGGGCGATTTCCGTCTGCTCAACAAGTTCCGCGGCCGCCTGTGGCAGGCCGCCATCGGCCATTCGCCGCTGGACGCGGTGGCCTGGCACGGCAACTACACGCCGTACAAGTACGACCTGCGCCGTTTCAACACCATCGGTTCGATCAGCTACGACCACCCGGACCCGAGCATCTTCCTGGTGCTGTATTCGCCCAGCGACACGCCGGGCACCAGCAACCTGGATTTCGTGATCTTCCCGCCGCGCTGGCTGGTGGCGCAGGACACCTTCCGTCCGCCCTGGTTCCACCGCAACATCGCCAGCGAGTTCATGGGCCTGATCCACGGCGTGTACGACGCCAAGGCCGACGGCTTCGTGCCCGGCGGCGCCTCGCTGCACAACTCGATGACCGGCCACGGCCCGGACGCGGCGACCTTCGACAAGGCTTCCGGTGCCGACCTGAGCAAGCCGGACGTGATCGCCGGCACCATGGCCTTCATGTTCGAAAGCCGCTCGGTGTTCACCGCCACCGCCCAGGCCTTACAATGCCCCAGCCGCCAACGCGACTACCAGGCCTGCTGGCAGGGCCTGCGCAAACACTTCAACCCGGATAACGCATGAAACTCGCTTCCCTGAAAACCGGCGGCCGCGACGGCACGCTGATCGTGGTCTCCAAGGACCTGCAACGCGCGGTGGCGGTGCCGTCCATCGCCCCGACCCTGCAGCGCGCGCTGGAGGACTGGCAGGACGCCGCGCCGCGCCTGAACCGCGTATATGAAGCGCTCAACCACGGCAACGTGCAGAGCATCGACGCCGAAGACGTGTTCGCGCTCGACATGGCCGCGCTCGCCGCGCCGCTGCCGCGCGCCTACGAGTTCGTCGACGGCTCGGCCTATCTGCCGCACGTGGCGCGGGTGCGCAAGGCCCGCGGCGCCGAGGTGCCGGAGAGCTTCTACACCGATCCGCTGATGTACCAGGCGGTGTCGGCCGGCTTCTACGGCCCGCGCGATCCGGTGCGGGTGCCGAGCGCGGAGTTCGGCATCGACCTGGAGGCGGAAGTGGTGATCGTGACCGACGACGTGCCGATGGCGGTGACGCCGGAACAGGCCGCCGGCCACATCCAGCTGATCGGCCTGGTCAACGACGTCTCGCTGCGCAACCTGATTCCGGCCGAACTGGCCAAGGGCTTCGGCTTCCTGCAGTCCAAGCCGCGCTCGGCGCTCAGCCCGGTGTTCGTCACGCCCGACGAGCTCGGCGAGGCCTGGCAGGGCAACAAGGTGCATCTGCCGCTGCTCACCCACATCAACGGCGCCTGGTTCGGCGCGCCGGAAGCGGGCGTCGACATGCAGTTCGATTTCGCCCAGCTGGTGGCGCACGCCGCCAAGACCCGTCCGCTGTCGGCCGGCACCATCGTCGGTTCCGGCACCGTGGCCAACGAAGACACCTCGCTCGGCGCGTCCTGCTTCGCCGAACAGCGCACGGTCGAGACCCTGCGCGACGGCCAGCCGAGCACGCCGTTCATGAAGTACGGGGATGTCGTGCGCATCGAAATGCTGGACAAGAACGGCGACAGCGTGTTCGGCGCCATCGAGCAGCGCATCGCCCCCTACCCGGGAGACTGACATGGCCGACGAGCTGATGCTGCACCACTATTGGCGTTCCAGCGCCAGCTACCGCGCGCGCATCGCGCTGAACCTGAAAGGGTTGGCGTACCGCATCGCGCCGGTACACCTGCTCGAAGACGGCGGCCAGCAGCATCACGCCGGCTACCGCGCCCTGAACCCGCAGGCGCTGGTGCCGACTCTGGTGCACAACGGCCAGGCCATCGGCCAATCGCTGGCCATCATCGAATACCTGGACGAGGTCTTTCCCGGACCGCGCCTGCTGCCGGCCGATCCGCTGCAACGCGCGGCCGCGCGCTCGCTGGCGCTGTACATGGCCTCCGAAGGCCAGCCGATGATGAACCTGCGCGTGCTGCAGTATCTGGAGGCGAAGCACGGCTTCGGCGAGGACGACAAGGCCGGCTGGGTGCGGCATTGGCTCACGGTCAATTTCGGCAACGTCGAGGCGCAGCTGGCGGCGTCGCCCTATACCGGCGAGTTCGCGCTCGGCGACGCACCCGGCCTGGTGGAATGCTGCCTGGTGCCGCACACCTTCGCCGCCGCGCGCTTCAA
>CAZRXZ010000046.1:2514-7560 GCA_964604095.1 uncultured Arenimonas sp.
TGCTGCTGGTACAGGTCGCCGTAGGGGTCGTGCTCGGCGCTGCCGCCTTCGGCCAGGCGGATCTTCAGCGCCAGGCCGTCGCGCGAGTCGGCTTTGGCCAGCGCCTCGTCCAGGCTGATCTTGCCTTCCTTGTACAGCTTGAACAGCGATTTGTCGAAGGTGTGGATCTCCTCCTCCAGCGAGGTGTCCATCGCGTCCTTGACCTCGTGGATCTGGCCGCGGCGGATCAGGTCGCGGATCATCGGGGTGTTGATCAGCACCTCGGTGGCCGGCATCCGGCGGCCGTCGACGCCGATCACCAGGCGCAGCGAGATGACCGCCTTCAGGTTCAGCGCCAGGTTCATCAGGATGTTCTTGTGCGCCGCTTCGGGGAAGAAGTTGAGGATGCGCTCCAGGGTCTGGTCGGCGTTGTTGGAGTGCAGGGTGGCCAGGCACAGATGGCCGGTCTCGGCGAAGGTGATCGCCGCCTCCATGGTGGTCGCGTCCAGGATCTCGCCGATCAGGATCACGTCCGGCGCCTCGCGCATCGCGTTCTTCAGCGCGTTGTGGAAGGCGTGGGTGTCGAAGCCGACCTCGCGCTGGTTGACGATCGACTTCTTGTGCCAGTGCAGGAACTCGATCGGGTCCTCGATGGTGAGGATATGGCCGGCCTGGGTCTCGTTGCGGTGGCCGATCATCGCCGCCAGCGCGGTCGATTTGCCCGAGCCGGTGGAGCCGACCACCAGCACCAGGCCGCGCGGTTCGTTGATGATCTTCTTCAGCACCTCCGGCAGGCGCAGCTCCTCGATGGTCGGGATGTCGCTCTTGATGGCGCGGATCACCATCGCCACCTCGCCGCGCTGCTTGAAGATGTTGACGCGGAAGCGGCCGGCGTCCTTGATCGACACCGCCATGTTGTATTCCAGCTCGCGTTCGAACACCGCGACCTGCTCTTCGTCCATCAGCGAGTAGGCGATCTTCTTCACCATGCCGGCCGGCAGGCCGTTGGCGCCGAGCGGATACAGCTTGCCCTCGACCTTGATGTTGACCGGCGCGCCGGTGCTGAGGAACAGGTCGGATGCGTTCTTCTCGCGCATCAGTTTCAGGAAGTAGCCGATGTCCATGGGTCCCCTTGTGCGGTATGTGCCGTCACCGATTTTGTGTACACTGAATCGATCGGGCCGCATCGGCCCGTCCGTCATGGATTATAGGATGTCCACACCGTTTTTGCGCTTTCTGCTCGCCACCTGCCTTGCCGTAGGCCCTGCCGCGGCGCAGAGTCCGCCGTCCGAATTGCCGCAGGCCGAACAGGCCGTGACCGTCGCGCGTCAGGCCAATGCCGGCACGCTGGCGCCGGACGCGCTCGCGCGCGCCGAAGCCGTGTTGGCGGCCGCCAACGCCGCCGCCGGGCGCGGCAAGCTCAAAGAGGCGGAGCGCCAGGCGCTGCGGGCGCGGCGTTTGGCCGAGGCCGCCACGGCCGAAGCGCATTACCTGCAGCTCAAGGAACGCGTGGAAACCAAAGTATCCGAGAACGCGGCCCTGCGCCGCGAATTGCTGGTCACCGGCGGAGGACGCCCGTGAAGCGCGCGCTGTGGCTCGTGCTGCTGCTGGCCGCCGCCGCGGCGCAGGCGCAGGCGCCGTCCTGGGAAATGCAGGTCGCCGAGCTGGACGCGCGCTTGGCCGCGGTCGATGCCGCCGCCGGCAGCGGTGATGGCGCGGCGCTCGAGCGTCTGGAGGCGCGCCAGGTGCTGGCGGGCCTGCCCAAGACCCGTGCGCGTGAGCGCATCGATGCCTATGAAGTGGCCGAGGCCTTGGTGCGCCGTGCCGAGTTCGCGCTGAAATCGGCGGAGCTGGAAGCCCAGCTGCTGGCCTTGGACCGCGAACGCGACGGCATCCTGCTGGAAGCCAGCCGACGCGACGCCGAACTGGCGCGCAAGGAGGCCGAGCGCATGCGCCTGCTGGCGCTGGCGCGCGAAGAGGAAGAGGCTTTGGCCGCCGCCGGCACCGCCGCCGAACAGGCCGCGGTGCAGGAGGCGCAGGCGCGCGAATTGGCCGATGCCGAAGCCAAGGACGCCGAATTGGCGCGCCTGGAAGAAGAGCTGGCGGCGCAGGCCGCCGCCAAGGGCGATGTGTTGGCCAGCCGCAGCGTCAACGGCAAACCGGCGTACCGCTTGTCGGCCAGCGCCTTCCAACCCGGAAAGGCGGTGCTGATGCCCGAAGCCAAGCAGTTGCTGCAGCAGCTGGCGCGCAAGCTGAAGGCCGGCGGCAAGTCCTGGTCGATCGAAGGCCACACCGACAACCTCGGCAGCGAAGAGGGCAATCTCGCGCTTTCACGCCAGCGTGCCGAAGCGGTGCAGGCGGTGTTCCGGGCCGCCGGCGTGCCGGCCGGCAAGGTCGGCGTCAAGGGCTGGGGCAGCGCCAAGCCCTTGGCCGCCAATACCGGCAAAAACGGCCGCGCACAAAACCGCCGCATCGAGATCCTGCCGAAATAAGCCGTGCGATCAAGCGCTTGGCCTTGCCGTTCACGCGCATTTAACAGCTAAGTGATTGATCCACAAGCGCCGGATTCCGCCTGCGGCAGCCCCGGCCACGCGCTTTCGGCCCAAGTAAATCAATAACCTGCAGAGGCACTTGCACCGGCCCGGCCGGCGGCGTAGGTTTTATATCCCATGCCCCGCGTTTTTTCGGATGCATGGGTCCAGAGGGCCAGCACCATGCGCGACGCGTCATCACCTCGTCCCGATGCAGCAACCGGAAAGCGCTCCGCAACGCGCGTCTCCGGCCGCGCGAGTGCTGTGCCCACGCCCTGAAACCCCGGCCCTGTCCGGGGTTTTGTTTTTTCCGTCAAGGAGGTCTGTGTGTTCGAAGGTCAATCCAAACAGGAAATCGAATCGATGATGGCGGCCGACAGCGCGTTCCGGCAGCTGTATTTCCACCACCAGAAACTGGACAAGAAGGTCAACGACGCCGAACTCGGCGTGTTGCCGATCGACAGCCTGACCTTGACCCGCATGAAGCGGGAGAAACTGCAGGCGAAGGACCGCCTGACCCGCATGCTGCGCGAGGCCAAGCACTGAGCGCGCATCCCCGCTGAGGGCGGATACGGGCCGGCCATCCTCGTCGGCCGGCCCGTGTCCGGTCCTTGGCCCAGGGCGAAACTGCTAGAATGGCGGCAATTCACCCAGTGCCAATTGCCATGACCGTTCACGACAGCGTCCTGGAGCTTATCGGGCGTACGCCCATGGTCAGGGCCCGGAATCTCGATACCGGCCTCTGCCAGCTCTATCTCAAACTCGAATGCATGAATCCCGGCGGGTCGATCAAGGACCGCATCGGCGTGTCGATGATCGAGGCCGCCGAACGGGCCGGCCGGATCAAGCCCGGCGATACCCTGGTCGAAGGCACCGCCGGCAACACCGGCATCGGCCTGGCCCTGGTGGCGCAGCAGAAAGGCTACCGGCTGGTGCTGGTGGTGCCGGACAAGATGAGCCGCGAGAAGATCTTCAACCTGCGCGCCATGGGCGCCGAGGTGGTGCTGACGCGCTCGGACGTGGCCAAGGGCCACCCGGACTACTACCAGGACATGGCCGAACGCATCGCGCGCGAGACCCCGGGCGCGTATTTCATCAACCAGTTCGGCAATCCCGACAATCCGCTGGCGCACGAGACCGGTACCGGCCCGGAGATCTGGGCGCAGATGGACCAGGACATGGACGCCATCGTGTTCGGCTGCGGCAGCTCCGGCACCATGACCGGCCTGTCGCGCTTCTTCGAGCAGGCCGCGCCGCATGTGGAGCTGGTGCTGGCCGATCCGGTCGGTTCGATCCTGACCCAGTACATCAACGAAGGCGTGCTCAGCACCAAGTCGGGCAGCTGGATGGTGGAGGGCATCGGCGAGGATTTCCTGCCGCCGATCTCCGATTTCCACCGGGTCAAGAAGGCCTACGCCATCTCCGACAAGGAGAGCTTCCTGGCCGGCCGCGAACTGCTGGTCAAGGAAGGCGTGCTCGGCGGCTCCTCGTCCGGCACCCTGCTGGCGGCGGCGCTGAAGTACTGCCGCGAACAGACCGTGCCGAAGAAGGTGGTGGTGTTCGTCTGCGACACCGGCAACAAATACCTGTCGAAGATGTACAACGACTACTGGATGCTGGACAACGGCTTCCTGGAGCGCGAGGCCAAGGGCGACCTGTCCGACCTGATCCTGCGCCCGTACGCCCGCCGCGACACCGTGGTGGTCGGCCCGAACGACAGCCTGACCGTGGCCTACCAGCGCATGAAGATGTACGACGTCTCGCAGCTGCCGGTGATGGACGACGAGAAGATCGTCGGCATCGTCGACGAATCCGACGTGCTGATGCACGTGCACGCCGACCAGGAGCGCTTCAAGGACCTGGTCTCGACCGCGATGACGCGCGAGCTGGAAGTGCTCGACGTCGGCGCGCCGATGGAAGCGCTGCTGCCGGTGTTCGACGCCGGCCGCGTCGCCATCGTGATGGACGGCGGCCGCTTCCTCGGCCTGATCACCCGCATCGACCTGTTGAACTACCTGCGCCGCCGCGTGCAGTGACTTTGAGGAAACACCCATGAGCAGCCACGACAGCCACGGCATCGGCACCAAAGCCATCCACGCCGGCCAGACCCCCGATCCCTCCACCGGCGCGGTGATGGTGCCGATCTACGCGACCTCGACCTACGCCCAGGCCAGCCCGGGCGAGCACCAGGGCTTCGAGTATTCGCGCAGCCACAACCCGACCCGCTTCGCCTACGAGCGCTGCGTGGCGGCGCTGGAATCCGGCACGCACGGCTACGCCTTCGCGTCCGGTCTGGCCGCGACCTCGACCGTGCTGGAACTGCTGGACACCGGCAGCCACGTGATCTGCATGGACGACGTGTACGGCGGTACCTACCGTCTGTTCGAGCGTGTGCGCCGCCGTAGCGCCGGCCTGGATTTCAGCTTCGTCGACCTGAACGACCTGGATGCGGTGAAGGCCGCCTTGCGTCCGGAGACGAAGATGATCTGGTGCGAAACCCCGACCAATCCGCTGCTGAAGCTGGTCGACATCCGCC
>CAZRXZ010000047.1:0-7537 GCA_964604095.1 uncultured Arenimonas sp.
TGGCCACGGCGGCTCCGGCAGGGGAACGGAAGGCTAGCATAGCAAAGCGCCGGACTCAGTCGAACAGGGCCGAAATGGCCTGCCGGTGGGCCGCGACCCGCGCCTGCTTTTCACCGGACGGGTCTTCGCGTACCACGCCGTCACGGTGCAGGTCGGCTTCGGGCAGCTCATCCAGGAATTGGCTGGGCAGCAGATTGACCTGTTCGCCCCAGCGCTTGATCTGGGCGCTGTGCGCCAGATACAGGCGCTCCTTGGCGCGGGTGATGCCGACGTAGAACAGCCGGCGCTCCTCGGCCAGGGTGCCTTCGTCCAGGCTGGCCTGGTGCGGCAGGCTGCCCTGCTCGCAACCGACGATGAACACCGTGCGGAACTCCAGGCCCTTGGCCGAGTGCAGGCTCATCAGCCGCACCTGGTTGCCGGGCTCGCCGCGGTCGGCGTTCGACAACAGCGCCAGCTGCGCGGCCAGGCCGCCGGCGCCCGAGGCCGTGCGGCGCTCGGATTCGAACCACTGCGCCAGCTCGTCCAGGTTCTCCTTGCGGCGCAGGAACAGGGCTTCGTTCTTGGTCTCCACCCGCAGCTGCGCCAGAATGCCGGACTCCTCGATCACCGCCCGCACGATGTCGGCCGCCGGCAGGCGCTTGCTGCGCTCGCGCAGCGAGGCGACGATGCGCGAGAACTCGGCCAGGCCGGCCGCCGGGCGGGCGCTGAGCGCGGTGCGGAAACTGGAGTTCTGCGCCGCCAGCGACAGCGGGATGTGCGCGCCGTGCGCCATCTGCGCCAGCTTCTCCAGGCTGGTGGCGCCGACCTCGCGCTTGGGCGCGCCGATGGCGCGCAGGAAAGCCGCGTCGTCGTCCGGATTGGCGATCACGCGCAGCCAGGCCAGCACGTCCTTGACCTCGCCGCGGTCCAGGAACGCCGTGCCGCCGGTGATGTGGTACGGGATCTTCAGCAGCTGCAGCTCCTTCTCCAGCGGCCGCGACTGGTGGTTGCCGCGGAACAGGATGGCGAACTCGGCGTACGGGATGTCGTGCGCCTGCGCCAGGAACTGGATCTCGGCGGCCACGCGCTGGGCCTCGTGCTCGTTGTTCTTGCAGGACCAGACCCGCACCGGCGCGCCTTCGCCGTGCTGGCTCCACAGCTTCTTCAGGTGCGCGTGCGGGTTGTTGGCGATGACCGCGTTGGCGCAGCGCAGGATGCGCGCGCTGCAGCGGTAGTTCTGCTCGAGCTTGATCACCTTCAGGTTCGGATAGTCGCGGCCGAGCTCGTCCAGGTTCTCCGGCTGCGCGCCGCGCCAGGCGTAGATGCTCTGGTCGTCGTCGCCGACGCAGGTGAACCGCCCGCGTTCGCCGGCCAGCGCCTTGATCATCCGGTACTGCGCGCCGTTGGTGTCCTGGCATTCGTCCACCAGCAGATAGCGCAGCCTGTCCTGCCAGTGCCGGCGGATCTGGGCGTCGCCCTCCAGCACCTGCAGCGGTAGGCGGATCAGGTCGTCGAAATCGACCGCGTTGAACGCGGTCAGGCGCGCCTGGTATTTCGCGTACAGTTCGGCGATCTGCTGCTCGCGCAGGCTCTTGGCCAGCTCCTGCGCCTGCTCCGGCGCCAGCGCCAGGTTCTTCATCTTCGAGATCCAGCTCTGCGCGGCGAACACCGCGTCCTTGTCCGGCGTGCCGGGCAGCAGGTCGCGGATCAGGCCCTGCTGGTCGTCGCTGTCGAAGATCGAGAAGCCGCGGCGCAGGCCGGCGGCGCGGCCGTCCTGCTGCAGGAACTGCAGGCCGAGCGAGTGGAAGGTGGTGACCGTGACCGCCTCGGCGGCCGACCTGCTGATGCGCTTGCCGACGCGTTCGCGCATCTCGCGCGCGGCCTTGTTGGTGAAGGTGATGGCGGCGATCTGCTCCGGCCCGAACGTGCGGCCGTGGATCAGGTGCGCGATCTTCTCGGTGATGACCTTGGTCTTGCCGCTGCCGGCGCCGGCCAGCACCAGCAGCGGGCCGTCGACATAGGCCACAGCGGCCTGCTGCGGAGGATTCAAGCCCGACATGCGCTCAGCCGGTCAGCTGCGCAGGCCGATGCCGCGCTTGAGCAGGAACATGCCGAGCGCGCCGAGCCCGACCGCGAACGCCAGCATCACCGCATACGACAGCGACAGCGGCACGTCGGTGGCGCCCTCGCCGAGCAGGCCGTAGCGGAAGGCGTTGACCATGTAGAAGATCGGATTGGCCTGGGTCGCGGTCTGCGCCCAGTCCGGCAGCACGCGCACCGAATAGAACACGCCGCCCAGGTAGGTCAGCGGGGTCAGGATGAAGGTCGGCACGATGGCGATGTCGTCGAACTTCTTGGCATACACCGCGTTCACGAAACCGGCCAGCGAGAAGATGACCGCGCCCAGCAACACCGTGCTGACGGTGACCAGCGGATGCGGCACGGTGACATGGGTGAACCCCATGGCGATGGCCAGCACGATGGCGCCGACCATCAGGCCGCGCAGCACGCCGCCGGCCACATAGCCGCCCAGGATCACGTAATTGGGCATCGGGCTGACCAGCAGCTCCTCGATGTGGCGGCCGAACTTGGCGCCGAAGAAGCTGGAGCTGATGTTGCCGTAGGCGTTCTGGATCACCGACATCATCACCAGGCCGGGCACGATGAAGTCCATGTAGTCGAAGCCGCCCATGTCGCCGATGCGCGAGCCGATCAGCTTGCCGAAGATCAGGAAGTACAGGGTCATGGTGATCGCCGGCGGCACCAGGGTCTGGCCCCAGATGCGCAGGATGCGCGCCACTTCGCGCCGGGCGATGGTGACGAAGGCGGTGGCGTTCGGGCTCATGCGGCCTCCTTGGCGGTGAGGCGCACGAACAGCTCTTCCAGGCGGTTGCTCTGGTTGCGCATGGAGCGCACGGTGATGCCGGCCCGGGCCAGGGCCTCGAACAGGTCGTTCAGCGGCAGGTCGCGCGGCTTCTCGGCCACCAGGGTGTGGCTGTCGGCGGCCTTCAGCTCGACGCCGGCGATGGCCGGCAATTCGGCCGGCAGTCCGCCGTCGATATCGAGCACGAAGCCCTCGACGTCGAGCTTGGCCAGCAGCGACTTCATCGGACCGCGCTCGATGATGGTGCCCTTGTCGATGATCGCCAGGTTGCGGCACAGGCTCTCGGCCTCTTCCAGGTAGTGCGTGGTCAGGATCACCGTGGTGCCGGCCGCGTTCACTTCCTGCAGGGTCTTCCACATGCCGCGGCGGATCTCGATGTCGACGCCGGCGGTCGGTTCGTCCAGGATCAGCAGCTTGGGTTCGGTCATCATCGCGCGCGCGATCATCAGCCGGCGCTTCATGCCGCCGGACAGGGTGCGGCTCATCACCTCGGCCTTCTCCCACAGCTGGGCGGCCTTGAGCTGCTTCTCGGCGCGCAGCAGCGCCTCGGCGCGCGGCACGCCGTAGAAGCCGGCGTAATTGACCAGGATGTCGATCGGCTTCTCGAACATGTTGAAGTTGATTTCCTGCGGCACCAGGCCGATCTGGCGCATGGCGGCGGAACGGTCGGCCATCAGGTCGATGCCGAACACCGAGACCGAACCCGAGCTCGGGTTCACCAGCGAGCTGACCACGCCGATCAGGGTCGATTTGCCGGCGCCGTTCGGGCCCAGCAGGGCGAAGAAGTCGCCGGGTTCGACCGTCAGCGAGACCCCGTTCAGGGCCTTCACGCCGTTGTCGTAGGTCTTGTGCAAGGATTGGATGGCAAGCGCGGGCTGGGTCATCGGGATTCCGTAGACGGCAAACTTTCGTCAGAACGCTTAGTATATCGGGCTTGCACCCCCAGCTGAACCCGAGGTACGACCGTGGCAGACCATTTCCCGCTGAAACTCATCGGCAGCCGCATGCTGGCGCCCAGCGTGCGCCACCTGGAATTCAGCCGCGACGACGGCCAAGCCTTGGACTTCATCCCCGGCCAGTTCATCCAGGTGCACTTCAACTACCCGGACGGCACCCCGACCAAGCGCAGCTATTCGCTGGCCACCCAGCACGACCACGCCTTCGGCGTGAACGACAGCGTCGACATCGCGGTCAGCTTCGTGCCCGGCGGCGCGGCCTCGGCCCTGTTCACCGCGCTCGATGACGGCCAGCAGATCCAGTGCAGCGGCCCGTACGGCCGGTTCTGCCTGAACGACAAGGACCAGAACGCGCGCTATATCCTGATCGCCACCGGCACCGGCGTGACGCCCTACCGCGCCATGCTGCCGCAGCTCAAGCAACTGATGGACAGCCGCGGCGTGGAGGTGGTGCTGCTGTTCGGCGCGCGCAGCGAAGAAGACCTCATTTACCGCGAAGATTTCTACAAATTCGCCGAAGATAATCCAAAATTCCGCTTTATGCCGGCATTTTCGCGAAAATTGCCGGAAAACCCCACCGCCGACGCCCGCACCGGCTATGTGCAGGATCAACTGGCCGAGCTGGCGCCGAACGGCGCGCACGACATCGCCTACCTGTGCGGCAACCCGAACATGGTCGATGCCTGCTTCGAGGCCTTGAAGGAATTCGGCCTGTCGGTGCACCACATCCGGCGCGAGAAGTACGTGTCGAGCAAGTAACATGGCGGAATCCCGCCGCGTAACGGGGTTTCGTCGCCGCATGCCGGATTTCGTCGCAATCCGGATGACAAGCCGTGGAGCGCCGGTCACACTGCCGGCATGACCACCACCTCGGCGATCCCGACATGAAAACCCATCTCGTCTTTTTCGGCCGCATCGTACTGACCTGGCTTGCCGTATTCGTCATCTGCATGGCGTTCACCAGCGCGATCGGGTTGGACCGGGTCCAGGATTTCATCGCCTTCACGCTTTGGCTGGCCCTGATCCTGCTGCTGATCGCCGGCGCGTCGCACCTGCAGCGGGTCGAACGGCTGGTCGGCGACGTCGATACCGAGAAGCTGAAGAACCGGCATGTCCGGCAGATCGAGATTCCGTTCGAGGCCGCCATCGCCCTGCCCATGCTGCAGGACAGCCTGAAAGTGCTGCCGCTGCGCACCGACATCAGCACCAGCGACGACGGCCTGCGCTTCCGGGCCCGGGTCAATCCGGTCGATCTCGACAACAATCCGCCGTCGCTGTGGAAGACCTCGATGGCCGGCTTCGGCATCGAGCGCAGCAACCGGGTCATCGCCGACGCGGTGCCGGGCGATGCCGCGGTGAGCGTGAAGCTGGTCTGCGAGCCCGAAGGCGTGGCCCTGCTCGACTACCTGTTCCCCGACGAAGGCACCAACCTGCAGAACATCGAGGCGGTCGGCCGCGCGCTGTCGCAGCGCATCGCGGCCTACCGCCGCGGCGAGCAGGCCGTGCACACCGAGACCGCGACCGAGAAGGAAACCGCCGTGGCGCGCCTGCAGCTGCTGCATGCGCAGGTGGAGCCGCACTTCCTGTACAACACCCTGGGCAGCGCCAAATACCTGATCGCCTCCGAGCCGGCCAAGGCCGAGACCATGCTCGACAACCTGATCCTGTACCTGCGCCATTCGCTGCCGCGCGCGGCCGATGCGCCGTCCACCTTGGGCGAGGAAATCGCCCGCACCCGCGCCTACCTCGACATCCTGAAGATCCGCATGGAAGACCGCCTGCAGATCGCCATCGAACTGCCCGATGAACTGGCCGGCGTGCCGTTCCCGAGCATGATGCTGCAGACCTTGGCCGAGAACGCCATCAAGCACGGACTGGAGCCGAAGACCGGCGGCGGCCGGATCTGGATCACCGCGCGCCGCGAACCGGACGGCGGGCACGTGGCGGTGACCGTGGCCGATGACGGCATCGGCTTCGGCGGCGACACCGCCGGCACCGGCATCGGCCTGAAGAACCTGCGCGAACGCCTGCATCTGGCGTACGGCAACGCCGCCCGCTTCAGCATCGCGGCCAACTTCCCCGACGGCGTGGCCGCCACCGTGAGCGTGCCGGTGCCGGAGGCCGCCCGATGAGCGCGCCGCTGACCGGACTGATCGCCGAAGACGAACGCCTGTTCCGCCAGGCCTTGGCCGAGCTGTTGGCCAGCCAGTGGCCGGCGCTACGCCTGGTGGCCGAATGCGCCGACGGCGCCGAGGCCCTGGAGGCCCTGGCCGAACACAAGCCCGATGTCGCCTTCCTCGACATCCGCATGCCGGGCCTGAGCGGCCTGGACGTGGCCGCGGCCTGCGCCGAACTCAGCCCGGCGACGCAGGTGGTGTTCGTGACCGCCTACAACCAATACGCCATCGAGGCCTTCGAGCAAGGGGCGGTCGATTACCTGCTGAAACCGATCGAACCCGCGCGCCTGGCCGCCACCATCGCCCGCCTGCAGGCCCGCGGCGGCAGCGGCCTGGCCGATTCGGCGCGGCTGGCCGAGCTGGTGCGGCAGCTGCAGAACGCCTTGCCGGCGCGCGCGGCGGCCGAGCCCTTGGTCTGGCTGACGGCCTCGGCCGGCAAGGAATCGCGCCTGATCCTGGTGGACGACGTGCTGTATTTCCAATCCGACAGCAAGTACACCACCGTGGTCACCCGCGACGGCGAGGCCTTGCTGCGCACGCCGCTGCGCGAACTGGCGGCGCGGCTGGACCCGGCGCGCTTCCGCCAGATCCACCGCGGCACCGTGGTCAACCTGGGCGCCGTGGCGGCGATCCAGCGCGACGACAGCGGCCGCGGCCTGCTGCGCCTGAAGGCGCGGCCGGAAACCCTCACCGTCAGCGCCAGTTTCCTGCCGCTGTTCCGCAACATGTAAGGCCACGCGCCACACCATCAACCATCTGCCGCCGGCGCCATATGCGCCGGCTCGGCGAAGCGCGGCCGGATGCCGCCTGATACCTGGGGAGAACCGTCATGAAACACCGCGTCACGCTCGCATTCCTCGCTTTCTTTCTGGTGCTGCTGCTGGTTTCGCTGGGCACCGCGGCCGATAACGGACGACCTGAAGACGCGGTCTTGCGCGACACCGTGATGGCGCTCGACCGGCAACTGTTCGACGACGGCTTCAACCGATGCCGGCTGGAGCGCTTCGAGGAACTCACCGCCGCCGACCTGGAATTCTTCCACGACAAAGGCGGCCGCCAGGACCGGGCCGCGTTCCTGAAAGCCACGCGCAACAACATCTGCGGCAATCCGGACGCGCGCCCGGTACGCACGCTGGTGCCCGGCAGCACGCAGGTGTTCGCGCTGGAAAACAACGGCGTGCTGTACGGCGCCATCCAGCAGGGCGTGCACCGTTTCCATCTCCGGGGCCAAGACCCGGCAAGGCACGGATACACCGAAGCGCGCTTCAGCCATGTCTGGATCCTGGTCGATGGCCGCTGGCAGCTGAAAACCGCCTTGAGTTACGATCACCGCGCGGTGAGCCCGGCGCAGGCCCGCGCCCAAACTTCGCCGCGGGCACAGACCCTGCTCGGGCTCGAGTTGGCCGGCCTGCGGCTGCGGCTGGAGACCCTGCCGAACCCGTAAGCGTTGCCATTCGTTCAACCGAGTGTAAAGCAGGCTTGACACACCGGCTTTGATCATGCAATCTTGTGTAAAGTTCGCTTTACAAGGGATTGCCATG
>CAZRXZ010000048.1:0-7471 GCA_964604095.1 uncultured Arenimonas sp.
AAAATAAAGGCCAACTGCCTGTTTTTAATCAGGTTAGTTGGCCTTTATTGAACTGCAATAAACACTCAAATGGTGGAGGTGGGGGGAGTTGAACCCCCGTCCGAAAGCGCGCCATTTCCGGCACTACATGCTTAGTGCGTTGTTCGTTCTCGTCGGCAGGCAACACAACGCACGAGGCACACCTGCAGACATACCCGCTTTATTTAATCCCGGACTGACGGGTCGCCATCCGAAACGGTTCCGTGATAATGACCCTACACCGGCGAGCACGGACACAAGCGGGTTCGGGGCTAGGCCTTAAGCGGCCAGAGCGTAGTTGTCGTCGTTGGCAACTAGAGTTTTGCTACTGGATTAACGAGGACAGTCGCCCCCTCGGCATGCGCCAGACAACTTTGCAACCCCCGTCGAAGCCAGAACACCCCCGAAGGCGGAACGAAATCGTCCAACGCCACCAGTATGGGGGCGGCGCGCGCCGATGGCAAGGCCGGTCTTGAACGGGTACTGAACCGGATCCGCGACGGCTTGCGCCGGACGGCCGGCGGGTGCTTAATGGAAGGCCGGAATTTTCCCCCGCAAGGAGCTTGCCATGAAACGACTGCACGCCATCCTGTTCGCCGCCGCCGCCGGGTTCGCCTTCAACGGTGCGGCCTTGGCCAAGAAGCCGGACGACAAAGGCCCGCCGGCGCACGCCGGGCACGACCAGCACGATACCAAAGGCAAAGGCCACGACGACCGCCGCGGACCGGACCTGCGCCATGCCGGCATTTCCGCCGGCGACGCCCGCAAGTGGAAGAAGCAGTACCGCGTGGGCGGCTACAAGCCGCTGCCGCCGGGCATCCGCAAGAACCTGGCGCGCGGCAAGCCGATTCCGCCGGGCATCGCCATGACCCGCCTGCCGGACGGCTACGTGCGCCATCTGCCGCGCTACGAGGGTTACGAATGGCGCGGCTACGGCACCGACCTGGTGCTGGTGCACCTGCTCAGCAACAAGATCGCCGATGTGATCCTGGACGCGCTGGACTGAACGCCGATGCTTGAAAAAAAGCCCCGCATCGCGGGGCTTTTTCGTTCAGGCGTATTTGTTCTTGGCGCGCATGGTCTGCTGTTTCTCGCGCTGCCAGTCGCGGTCCTTGCTGGCCTGGCGCTTGTCGTGCGCCTGCTTGCCCTTGGCCAGCGCGACCTCCAGCTTGACCTTGTTGCCTTTCCAGTAGCAGGCGGTCGGGATCAGGGTGTAGCCGTCGCGTTCCACCTTGCCGACCAGTTTGTCGATCTCGTGCCGGTGCAGCAGCAGCTTGCGGCTGCGCCGGTCGTCGGCGATGACATGCGTGGAGGCCTGGATCAGCGGCGTGATCTGCGCGCCGAGCCACAGCACTTCGCCGCCCTTGACCGACGCATAGCTCTCGCCCATGGCCAAACGCCCGGCGCGGAGGGCCTTCAGTTCCCAGCCCTGCAGGCTGATGCCGGCCTCATAGCGGGCTTCCAGATGGTATTCGTGGCGCGCGCTTTTGTTCAGGGCGATCGTTTTTTGGCCCTGGCTTGCGCTATTCTTGTCGGTGTTCTTCTTAGCCATCCGGCTATTGTCGCCGATTCGCCGCAGGTACGCCATGCCACAGATCCAACGCCACGCCCTGGTCCGCCATTCCGCCAAGCGCATGTACGATCTGGTCAATTCGGTGGCGCGCTACCCGGAATGGTTTCCTTGGTGCACCGGCTCCCAGGTGCTGGAGCACGGCGAAGAGCTGATGCGCGCACGCCTGGAGCTGCGCGTGGCCGGCATCCGCAGCGCGTTCACCACCCGCAACGCGCTGGAGGCGCCGCACCGCATCCGCATGCAGCTGGAGGAGGGCGCGTTCAAGCACCTGCGCGGCGAATGGATCTTCCACGCGCTGGGCGAAGACGCCTGCAAGGTCAGCCTGAGCCTGGATTTCGAGGCCAACAGCCTGGTGGCGCCGGCCTTCGCCATGGGCTATCAGGGCCTGGCCGACAAGATGGTCGACGACTTCTGCCGCCTGGCCGACCGCGATGTCTGAGCCGATCGAGATCGATATCGTGTATGCCGAGCCGCAGCGCTACTGGCAGCAGAGCCTGCGCCTGCCGGCCGGCAGCACCGTGCAGGACGCGCTGGCGCGCCTGGATCCGGCCCTGTTTCCGCCCGGGTTGGCCTGGGATGCCGGGCATCTGGCCATCTACGGCCGCGCCGTGGCTCCGGGCGATCGCCTGCATACCTTCGACCGCATCGAGCTGCTGCGGCCGCTTACGCGCGACCCGAAAGACACCCGGCGCCTGCGTGCCGCGGCCAATCCGCTGACGCGGCCGAAACCGCGGCCATGAAAAAGGCGGCCGTGGGCCGCCTTTTCCGCGAATCGGCGCCGATCAGCGCTTCTTCTTGTCCTTGTCCTTCGGCAGGTTGCCGAATTTGGCCATCTCCGCGGCCAGCGCGGCGTCCTGTTCGGCGAAGTATTCGCCTTCCCAGCGGCTCACGGCATCGCCTTGGAAGTGCACGGTGAAGGTCTTGATCTCGGTTTCGCCGTGGCCGCGGCGTTGGCTTGCCACGTAATCCCAGCGGTCGGCATGGAACGGATCCTGCACCGAGGGCGAGCCGAGCAGGGCGAACACCTGCTGGCGGGTCATGCCGGCGGCCAGTTGATCGACATTGGCTTTATCCAGCAGGTTGCCCTGGAACACCGGCTGGCGGTACACCACATGGCAGGCGGAGAGCAGCAGGCTGAGCAGGGCGAGGGCGAAGAGACGGCGCATGGGCTTGTTCACAGGGGAATCCGGTTGGCTTCAATGATACACTAGCTTCCGACCGGAAAAAGCGGAAAAAGTTGCCCGAACATGACCGATCAAAGCCACGACCTGAAGAAGCTGGGCCTGAAAGTGACCCACCCGCGCATCCGCATCCTGGAGTTGCTGGGCGAGAAAGGCGTGCGCCACCTCAGCGCCGAGGACATCTACCGCCGGCTGATGGCCGACGGCGAGGACATCGGCCTGGCCACCGTGTACCGGGTGCTGACCCAGTTCGAGGCCGCCGGTCTGGTGGAAAAGCACAATTTCGAGGGCGGCACCGCGGTGTACGAGCTGGACCGCGGCCAGCACCACGACCACATGGTGTGCGTGGAGACCGGCAAGGTCATCGAATTCACCAACGCCGAAATCGAGGCGCTGCAGAAGCGCATCGCGGCCGAGCACGGCTACGAAATCGAAGACCACAGCCTGGTCCTGTACGTCCGCCCGAAAAAATGACCTGCAAGGAGCGGACGCCTCGGTCCGCCCTTCGCCGGCGCACATGACCTAGGGATTATCGGCCTGCGCCAACATCGCCTCGGCATGCGCCAGGGTCTGCGGGGTCAGGGTCACGCCGCCCATCATGCGCGCGATTTCGCGTACCCGGGCTTCGCCCGCCAAGGCCGAGACCTGGCTTTCGGTACTGTCGCTGCCGATGCGCTTGGCTACCTGCAGGTGCTGGTGTCCCAAGCTGGCGACCTGCGCCAGGTGGGTCACGCACAGCACCTGGCAGCGCCCGCCCAGCGCCCGCAGCTTGCGGCCGACCACTTCCGCCACCGCGCCGCCGATGCCGGAATCGACTTCGTCGAACACCATGGTCGGGGTCGGGTCCAGGCCGAGCGTGGCCACTTCGATGGCCAGACTGATGCGCGCCAGTTCACCGCCCGAGGCGACCTTGCGCAGGGCACGCGGCGGCTGGCCGGGGTTGGCGGACACCAGGAATTCGCAGCGTTCGCCGCCCTGCGCCTGCGGCGTGCCGTCGGCGTTGGCTTCCAGTTCGGCCACGAAGCGGCCGCCGGCCATGCCCAGTTCATCCATCAGCGCCGATACCGCCTGACCCAAACGCTCGGCGGCTTCGCGCCGACGCGCCGACAGCGCCTCGGCGGCCAGGCGCCAGGCGCCGGCGGCTTCGTTCACGTCGGACTGCAGGCGGGCGACGGCATCGCCGCTGCCGCGCAGCTGCTCCAGTTCGGCGTCGAGCGCTTCGCAGGTGGCCTGCAGTTCGTGCAATCCGACCCGATGCTTGCGCGCCAGCTCGTGCCAGTGCCCGAGTTGCGCGTCCAGCTCGGCGATCTCGGCCGGGTCCAGTTCGATGCCGTCCTGCAGATGGCGCAGCTGCGACAGCGCTTCCTTCAGCTGCACGTCGGCCGATTCCAGCAGGCCGTGCACCTCGGCCAGACCCGCGTCGCTATCCTGCCAGCGTCCGATCTGCGCCATGCCGGCGCGCAGCAGGGCCAGAGCCGACGCGCCGTCTTCGCCGTCGAGCAGGCTGGCGGCCGCGGCGCAGGCGGCCAGCAGCTGGCCCGATTGGCTTTGGCGCTTGTGCCGGGCCACGGCGGTTTCGATGTGCTCGGGTTCCAGCGGTTGCCGGCGCAGTTCCGCCACCTGGTGCTGCAGGTAGTCGATGCGTTCGCCGACGTCGCCGCGGCGCTGCAGTTCGTCCAGCGCCTGCTTGCGCGACAGCCAATGCCGGTGCGCGGCACGCACCGCGTCGGCCTCGGCCTGGCATTGCCCGAAGGCGTCCAGCAGGCCCAGCTGGTGCCGGCGCTCGAGCAGGCGTTGCTGTTCGTGCTGGCCGTGGATTTCCAGCAGCAGGCCGCCCAGTTCGCCCAATTGCGCGGCGGTGGCGGCGCGGCCGTTGATCCAGGCCTTGGAGCCGCCGTCGGCGCGGATCACCCGCCGCAGCTGGCAGGTGTCGCCGTCGTCGAGTTCGTTCTCGCGCAGCCAGGCCAGGGCTTCGGGCGCGTCCTGCAGGCCGAATTCGGCGCTGAGTTCGGCGCGTTCGGCGCCATGCCGGACCATGCCCGATTCGGCGCGCGCTCCGCTCAGGCACAGCAGGGCGTCCACCAGCAGGGATTTGCCGGCGCCGGTCTCGCCGGTGACCACGGTGAAGCCGGGCGCCAGCGCCAGGCCGTGCGCCGAAACCACCGCGAAGTTCGTCAATGCCAAGTGCGTCAACATGCCGCTATTTTGCCCGATTTGCCGGCGGAAAAACCGGCCGGATTCCGAATCGCGCCTGGGAATTTTCCGCCGCGCCCTTGCCATCGGCCGGCTTTGCCCTAAGCTATAGGCCATGTTGTCGCTCGACCCCCGCGCCCGCCGCCTTCTGCACGCCCTGATCGCCCAGCACATCCGCGAAGGCGCGCCGGTGCCCAGCCGCGTGCTGGCGCAGCAGGCCGGGCTGGAGGTCAGTCCGGCCACCATCCGCAACATCATGGCCAATCTGGAGGACGTCGGTCTGCTGGCCGCGCCGCATACCTCGGCCGGCCGGGTGCCGACCGCGCAGGCCTACCGCCTGTTCGTCGACTCCCTGCTGGAGATCGCGCCGCTGCGCGACGCCGAAATCGAGCGCCTGCGCGAACAGATCGCGCCCGGCGTGGGCACCCAGACCCTGCTGGCGCAGGCCAGCGAGATGCTGTCGGCGATGAGCCAGTTCGTCGGCGTGGTCACCGTGCCGCAGCGCCTGCAGTCGGCGTTCCGGCATATCGATTTCCTGCCGCTGGACGACAACCGGGTGCTGGTGATCCTGGTGTCGCCCGACAACGAGGTGCAGAACCGCATCCTGCAGCTGCCGCGGCCGATCGCGCCCGAGGCCTTGGCGCAGGCCGCCAATTACCTCAACCGGCAGTTCGCCGGGCAGGGTTTCGCGCATATCCGCCGGCAGCTGCTGGCCGAGATGCAGCAGGCCAAATCCGAGATGGACGGCCTGCTGAACGCCGCGCTGGACATCTCCGGCCAGCTACTGGCGGCCGAAGCGCGGCCCGAGGACATGGTGCTCAGCGGGCAGACCCGGCTGATGGGCGTCGACGGGCTGTCCGACCTGGAGCGCCTGCGCGGCCTGTTCGAGGCCTTCTCGCGCAAGCGCGAGATCCTCGGCCTGCTGGAGTCCTGCGCCGGCGCCGAGGGCGTGCGCGTGTTCATCGGCGAGGAAAGCGGGCTGGCGCCCTTGGCCGGCTGCACGGTGATCACCGCGCCGTATGCCAGCGAAGGCCAGGTTCTCGGCGTGCTCGGCGTCATCGGCCCGACCCGGATGCCCTACGAACGCGTGATCCCGATCGTGAAGGCCACCGCCGATCTGCTCGGCGATGCCTTGAAACCGGCCTGAAGCGTCCCCAAATCCGGAAACGCCCGGTTTGGCGGGCGGTTTTCCATGGACGCATCATGCACGCAGACAACGATACCCCGGACACCCCCGAGACCCATTCCGCCGAAGGCGATGCCCAGCAGCAGCTGCTGGCCGACTTCGAACAGCTCAAGGCCGCCGTGGCGCAGATGCAGGAAGAACGCCTGCGCGAACGCGCCGAACTCGACAACCAGCGCAAGCGCCTGGCGCGCGACGTCGAGCAGGCCCGCAAGTTCGCCAACGAGCGCCTGCTCGGCGACCTGCTGCCGGTGTTCGACAGCCTGGACGCCGGCCTGGCCGCCGCCGGCACCGAACCCAACCCGCTGCGCGAAGGCCTGGAACTGACCTTCAAGCAGCTGCTGAAGGTGGCGGCCGACAACGGCCTGCAGCTGGTCGATCCGGCCGGGCAGGCCTTCGACCCCGACCGGCACCAGGCCATCAGCCGGGTGGACAGCGCCGAACACGCGCCCGACACCGTGGTGCAGGTGTTCCAGAAAGGCTACCTGCTGAACGACCGCCTGCTGCGTCCCGCGCTGGTGGTGGTCTCGGGTTCTTGAAATCCGCGCCGCGCGCCCCACATCCGGTAACAGGGGCGGCGACGCCAGACACATTCGACATTTGAGGAGACTGACATGGGCAAGATCATCGGCATCGACCTGGGCACCACCAACAGCTGCGTTTCCGTGATGGAAGGCGGCGTCGCCAAGGTCATCGAAAACTCGGAAGGCGACCGCACCACGCCGTCCATCGTGGCCTTCACCAAGGACGGCGAAGTCATCGTCGGCGCCTCGGCCAAGCGCCAGAGCGTGACCAACCCGAAGAACACCTTCTACGCGGTGAAGCGCCTGATCGGCCGCAAGTTCACCGACGCGGAAGTGAAGAAGGACCTCGACCTGGTGCCGTATTCGATCGTCGCGCACGATAACGGCGACGCCTGGGTCGCCACCGCCGACGGCAAGAAGATGGCGGCGCAGGAGATCTCCGCGCGCGTGCTGGAGAAGATGAAGAAGACCGCCGAAGCCTATCTGGGCGAAGCCGTCACCGAAGCGGTGATCACCGTGCCGGCCTACTTCAACGACTCCCAGCGCCAGGCCACCAAGGACGCCGGCCGCATCGCCGGCCTGGACGTCAAGCGCATCATCAACGAACCGACCGCGGCCGCGCTGGCCTACGGCCTGGACAAGAAGGGCGGCGACCGCAAGATCGCGGTCTATGACCTGGGCGGCGGCACCTTCGACGTCTCGATCATCGAGATCGCCGAAATCGACGGCGAGAAGCAGTTCGAAGTGCTGGCCACCAACGGCGACACCTTCCTCGGCGGCGAGGACTTCGACATCCGCG
>CAZRXZ010000049.1:0-7436 GCA_964604095.1 uncultured Arenimonas sp.
CGTTCATGCGCGCCGCGGCTTTGCCGGTGGGCGCGCACAGGCGGATGCGCGGCAGTGTGCCGGTACGGGCATGGAAATCCGGAAGCCACGCGGCCAAGGCGCCGGCGATGGCCGTGGTCTTGCCGGTGCCCGGACCGCCGGTCAGCAACACCAGGCGTTTCTGCCGGCACAGCACGGCCAAGGTTTCGGCGGCGTTGCCGGCAGGCGGCATGGCCTGTGGGTCCAGGCGTGCGCGCAGCAAATGCATCAGTCCGGTTTCCAGGCGCCAGTAGGTGTGCAGATATAGGCGATCGCCATCGATCACCAGCAGGCCGGCCTGCTGATCGGCATCGCGGCTGCCGGCATGGATGACCACGGGATGCCCGGCGAATATCGTCGCAAGCCCAGGGCGCGCGCCGTCGGTATCCGGCAGCGCGTGCGGATAGATTGCCTGCAGGCGCGCCATATCCAGGCAGCTGTGGCCCTCGCCGGCGGCGTGAAAACAGAGTGCGGCCAGTCGCCCGGCCAAGGCGCTTGCGTTCGGGTGTTGGGCACGGATTTCGGCGCCGAAGGCCGTTGCGGCGGCGCTCAGCCGGAAAAAGGACGCGTCAGCCATGTGTCGTCTCCTGTCCATGGAAGCAGGCGTCCAGTGCCTCGATCAGTTCGGCCGCGGGCAGGTCGCAGTAGATGCCGCTACCCGGGCGCGCGGGATCGATGCCGCGTGCGAACAGATAGCGCACGCCGCCGATATGCCGGCCATAGCGGTAATCCGGCAGCCGCAGACGCAGCCAGCGGTGTACCGCCAGGGTGTACAGCAGGTACTGCAGGTCGTACTCGTGCGCGCGGATGGCCGCGCGCAGGCCGTCTTCGCCGTAATCCGGCAGCCGGTTGGATTTGTAGTCGAGCACGAACAGGCGCCCGCCGTGCCGGTACAGCAGGTCGATCTTGCCGGTCAGCAGGCCGTTCAAGCGGGCCTGGAAGCCCAGACGCGTGCGCTCGCGGCAGTAGCCATGGCGCTGCAGCAGACGCAGGACGCCATCGGCGTCGGCCTGGTTCAGGCGCAGATGGAATTCCAGTTCGTGGCGGGTCTCGTGCGCCGGCAGTTCGATCAATGCCACGCCTTCGGGCAACGTGGCCTGCAGCGTGGTCTGCACCAAGCGCAGCAGCGCGGCGGCGCCGTCGCGCGCGGTGGCGGAATCGAAACCGAAAGCCGACAAGGCGTCTCGGCATTGTCGCCAGGCCGCTTCGCCGGGGGTGCGCCAGTCGGCGGCGGTGGCGTGTTCCAGCACCGCGTGCAAGGCGTTGCCGAAGGCCGGACCCTGCAGCTTGCCGGGGTCGGCATCGGTGTAGACCGGGCGCTCGTCATCGGCCGCCTGCGCAAATTCGGATTCGTGGCTGCGATGCAGGCCGGAAAAGCTGACGACCTGCCAGGGCGCCGGAGTGCGCGTGGTTTCCGGCAAGGCATCCGGCACCGGTGCGCGCACCGCGGCCGGCAATGTCGCCGCCGGCACGTCCGTCAGCAGGGCGTAGCCGGCCAGTGCCTGCGGCAAGGGCAAGGCCGGTTCGCCGAGCAGCAGATGGCCCAGCGCCGAATCGGCGAAGCCTTTCACATCGCCGACGGCGCAAACCAGGGCGAACTTCGCCCGGGTCATGCCCACATACAGCAGACGCAGGCTTTCCGCACGGTGTTCGCGCGCCGCCGCGGCCTGCACGGCGTCGTCGCATTCGTCCAGGTCGATGGCCAGGCAGCGCACGCCGTCGCCGACATAGCGCGCAAAGCGCTTCTCCGGTTTGCGGCCGATGGCGCTGAACGGCAGGAACACCACGCCGAACTCCAGGCCCTTGCTCTGGTGCAGGGTCATGATGCGCACCCGCGGTTGGCTCGATTCCAGGCGCGGCGGGTTGGCGGACTCGGCGTCGGCGCTGCCGGCCAGCGCGATCTGGCGGCCCAGCCAATCCAGGTAATGCACAGGCTCCGGCAGCGCGCGGAACTGCGCCTGCAGCAGTTCCAGGATCTGCGCATAGTGGCCCAGATGCCGTTCGCCGTCGGGCGCGCGCCGCAGCGCCGGCGCCGCGGCCGCGAGCATCGGCGCCAGCGCCGCCCAAGGCCCCTGCTTCAGCAGGCGGGCAGCCAGCTCCGGCAGGTCCATGCGGTAGCCGGCGGCGTGCGCGGCCGAACGCAGCAATCCGCTGGCGGCGGTACGTTCGGCACGATATGAACCCGGTTGCGCCAGGTGATGCAGGATGCCGAGCAGGTCGCGCGCGGCATGTTGCTCGAACACGCTATCGCGGCGCACGCAGACCGAATCGACGCCGCGCTCGCGCAGACGCGCCTGCATCGCCAGCGCTTCGCGCCGGGTGTGCACCAGCACCGCGATGTCGTCTTCGGCCACCGCGCGGCGGGTTTCGCCCGCATGCACGTCGGCGGCGCCCTCGCGGCCGTCGCGCAGCAATCCGGCGATGGCGTCGGCGCAGCGTTCGGCCGCGGCCAAGCGGGCGGCGCCGACCGTCAGTTCCTTGCCGGACGCGTCGGCCGGCAGCGGCAACAGGCGCAGGGCCGGCACCGGCTGGCCGCGCACGTGCAACTGCGGCCCTGGGCGCCCGGCACGGACCGGCGTGAACGCCACGTCCGCATCCAGGAACGGTTGCGCATGCCGCGCGGTGAACACCTGCTGGATGCCGTCCAGCAAGGCTTGGTTGGAGCGGAAATTCTCGGCCAGGCTGTCCTGCGTCTCGGCCTGCGCCTTCACCGCCAGGTAGGTGTGGATGTCGCCGCCGCGGAAGCCGTAGATCGCCTGTTTCGGATCGCCGATCAGGGTCAGCGGCGCGTGTCCGTCGCGGCGGTACACGCGTTCGAAGATGCGCCACTGCCGGCTGTCGGTGTCCTGGAATTCATCCACCAAGGCCACCGGCCAGGCCGCGCGGATGTCGGCGGCCAGCGTGCCGTCGCCGTCGGCCTCGAGCGCCGCATGCACGGCGTCGATGATGTCGTCGAAGCCGAGTACGCCGGCCTCGCGCTTCAATGCCTGCAGGCGCGCGCGCGCGAAGGCGGCCAAACGGTGGTGCATCGCGATGGCGGCCTGCCGCCGGTGCGCGGTGCTGGCTTCGGCGAAGGCATTCCAGTCATCCAACGCCCGCAACAAGACACCGTCCGGGGCGCTCCGGCCTTTCTTCATCTTGATCCGGCTGAACGCGATCTTGCCGAACACCGGCGGCGCGTGCGGATCGGGTTCGTGCAGATAGGCGGCGACCTGCGCGAACGCGGCACGGATGGCGTCCGTGCCGCGCAGGCTGGTGCGGTTCAGTGCGTCGTCGTCGAACGCGGCCAGCAACACGGCTTCGCTGGCGCCGGCGTCGGCCGCGTGGCCGGCGCGCAAGGCCTGCAGTGCGGCATCGAAATCGGGTGCCGGCGAATCCACGGGCGCCGGCGTCAGGCGCGCGGGTGCCAACAGGTTCGGCAGCCGCTCGGCCATGGTGTCGGGGCTGCCGAATACGGCATCGAGCCGGCGGGCGCCGGCCATGTCGCCGCTTTCATGCCGCCAGAATTCCTCGCAGACCCGCAGGCGCAGGGCCGCTTCGTCCTCCAGCAATGCCGGTGCCGGAATCGGCTGTCCGGTCTGCAGCGCGAAACGCTGCAGCAGGCGTTGGCAGAAGCCGTGGATGGTGAACACCGCGGCGCGGTCGAGATTGGCCAAGGCCGCGATCAGGCGCTGCACCATCAGCAGCATGTCGGTCTGCACGGGTTGGCGGTCGAACAGGAATTCGCAATCGCCGCCCGGCGGGAACCGGCCGCTGGCCTTGAACGTCTCCAGCTCAGCCGCGACCTGCTGCAGGAACGCGCGCAGCCGCTGTTTGAGCTCCGCGGCGGCGGCATTGGTGAAGGTCACCGCCAGCACCTGCTCGACGCCGTGCCCATGCCACAGGATGTGGCGCGCCATCAGGCGCACCAGGGTGTAGGTCTTGCCGGTGCCGGCGCTGGCTTCGATCAGCACCGTGCCGTCCAGCGGCAGGCGGTAGGCCAACGGGGTCTCAGCCATCCGCGTCCTCCCCGAACAGGGCCGTGTGCACGTGCACGGCGGTGTCGTGGAATTCCTGCGGCTGCGCCAGGGCCACGGCCTGCAGGAAGCCTTCGCCGTGGGTCAGGAACTGTCCGAAGGCGTCGAAGCCGGCGCCTTCTTCGTTCTGCTGTTTGATCCGCTGCTGTTCCAGCCAGCGCCGCACCGGCAGATCCGGCGTCTTGCGCCATTGCGCCAGCCAAGCCGCGCTCAGCTCCGGATCGAAACACAGGATGCGGGTCTGGCCTTCGCGGTACAGCGTCAGCAGATCGCGCAGGCGACCCGCCGCGGTCTCGGCATCGCCGGCAGCGGGCATCGCGTGCAGGCCGTCGCTGTACACGAAGGCCGGCAGATCATGGCCGGCCGCGGTCGCCGCCAAGCCACGGAGAGCCGCGTCGATGCGGTCGCGGCCGGTGGCGGCTTTGCGGTGCAGGGCCAGCGTGACCAAGCCGCAGCGGAAGTGCTGCACCAGCTCGCCGTCGAGCGTGCTGCCGGCCAAGCTCAGGGACACCGGCCAGAGCCGGGACGGCATGCGCTGTTCGGCCAATTCCGCCAGGGCGTCGCGCACATCGGCATGCAGGGCCAGCAGGCGGCTGCGGCCGGCGGCGCCCGGCGGCAATTCGCCTTCGGCCTGCAGGCGGCGCAGCAGCGCATCGATGCCCTGCGCCGGCGCCTGCCAGGTGTGCGCCAGCAGGGCCTCGAGCAGACGGTATTTGGCCAGGCCGGTGGCGTGGCCGTAGGCTTCGCGCTCCTCCAGCAGGGCGTCGTGTTCGGGCAGACGGATGCCGTGCCGGCGCGCCAGCGTTTCCATCGGCCGGCGCCAGAACCCGATCAGACGTTCCAGCGTGATGCGGCTTTCGGTTTCGACGGCCGGTGCCGGTTCGCCCGGCAGGGGCGCGAACAGCTGGATCGGCGCGGGTTCGGCGCGGGGTTCGGGTTCGGCGATGCGCACCGCGCGCGCGTCGCGGCAGATTTCATGGGCGTGGATCGGATGCCGGACGACCAAGGCCTGTTCGGCCGTGTCCGGCGCCGCCAGATACCCGCCGATGCATTGCAGCAGTTCCTTGACCAGCAACGAGGGCGCGCGCGCCTCGCCGGTCACCGGATCGCGCCCGAGGTAGCTCAGGATCAGGTGTCGGCGGCAGGCGGTGAGCAGCTGCAGCATCAGGAAGCGGTCTTCGTCGCGGCGGTTGCGGTCGCCGGTTTCGCGCAAGGCGCCCGGCCCGGCCAGCCGGTTGATGGCCGAATCCGCGTCTTCGCGCGGGAAGGCGCCGTCGTCCATGCCCAGCAGACAGACCACCTTGAACGGAATCAGCCGCATCGGCACCATCCGGCATACGGTGATCTGGCCGGAAAGCCAGGCCTGCCCGAGCGGCTGTTCGCCCTCTTCGCGCAGATAGGCTTCGATCGCCGCCGGCGTCAGCGCGCCCTGCCAGCCGGCGTCCGCGGCCAACTCGGCGAGTGCGGCGATGCGCCGGTTCAGGCGGTTGAAGGCTTCCGCATCGGCATCGCCCTGCAGGCCGTCCGGGCAGAACGCCGAAAGCATGGCCTGCAACAGCTGCTGCCAGCGCGGGATGTCGGCCGTCTGGCCCAGACCGCGGCGGAAACCGTCCACGGTCTCCAGGAATTCGTACAGCACCGACAACAGCGCCTGGTCCTGACCGGACGGCAGCGTCGCCGGCGCGATGCCGGCCACCAAGGCATCGTCCGCGGCATAGCCGTACAGCAGCCGTTTCAGGCCGTGGCGCCAGGTCGAGGCCTCCTGCGCGTGGCCGTCGACCGCCGCGCGGTGCCCCGCATCGACGCCCCAGCGCACACCGGCGTGTGCCAGCCAGACCCGCAGGCGCTCCAGGTCGTCGCGGTCCAACCGATAATGCGCCATCACCAGCGGATGGCCGAGCAGCTCCAGGCCCTCGTTGCCGGACAGGCGGCTGCGGCCGAGCGCCAACAGGCGGAAGAACAGGTCGGCGAAGCCGGCGTCCTGGTACAGTCCGCGGTCGGCCAACGCGAACGGCAAGGCCGGATGGCCGTCGTCCTGCGCGCCGAACACCGCCGGGAAATGCGGTGCGTAGCGGTCCAGGTCGGGCGCCATCACCGCGATGTCGCGCCAGTGCAGTTCCGGATGCCGTTGCATCAGACCCAGCAGTTGCGCGCGCAGCGCCTGCACTTCGCGCAACGGGCTGGCGCAGTCGTGGATCTGCACGGAATCGTCCGCGCGCAACGCGTCCGGGCCGGAATAGCAGGGCGCCGGCGCGCGCCGGTGCAGTACATCGCGCTGCAGGCGCTGCAGCAGCGTGTCGGCCGGCGTGTCGGCGTAGTGGCCGCAATCGCCGGCCCAGTGCGCGTCCTGTTCCGACAGCAGCAAGGCCGTGAAGTCGCGCCCGGCGGCGCCCCATTGGTTCAGCAGCGGGTTGTCGTCGCGTTGCGTCAGCAGGTCGTCGGCCGATTTCGGCCGATGCACATCGCCCCAATAGCTTTCGCAGGGGTTGTGCAGGAAGAAGCGCACCGCGCTCCAGCGCCCGAAGCTCTGCAGCACGCGCACCGCGTCCGGCGACAGGTTCTGGCAGGCGAACACGTTCACCCGCGCCGGCAGTTCCGGCGGGCGCGGGCAATCGCCTTGCGCCGCCGCGCGCAGATAGGCATCGACCGCCTGGGCGCGGAACACCATGCCTTGGCTGGCCGCGTGCCAGAGCCGGCCTTGCCAGTCGTCGTCGGGCGCCTGCCGGCTCCAGGCCAGCAGCCAGGGCCGGCGCCAGGCCTGGTAGGTTTCGAAGGCCTGACCCAGTTCGGCGGCCAGGCGCCAGGCGCGCGTCTGCGGCTCATCGCCCTGCAGGAAACGGCGTACCGGCGCGAAGGCCGGGTGCGCCATCCGGCGCGTGTCGGTCAACAGGGCGAACAGCCGCCACTGCAGGCGTTCAGGCGTGAGCAGGCGTTCGGCGCCGCCTGGCGGCAACCACGGTGCCAGGCAATCGCCCAGGAATCCGGCCGGCGGCCGGAACCGCAGGTTGGCGGCGATGCCGAAGCGCTCGGCCAGGCTGTTCTGCAACCAGCGCCGCATGCTGGTCTGCGGCACCAGCACGGTGTCCGGCGCCAGCCAGTCGCCGTCGGCCGCGGCCAGCTCCCGGCCGAGAATGTCGGCCAGGCGGGACAGGTCGTTGCCGTGGTGCAGGAAAAAGCCGGGTGAGGAAGGCATCGGGCCATGATGCCAAATTTGCGTCTCGTTGCGCGAGAATCCCGGCCATCGGCGCAAGATTGACTTTCTTCGGGCCGAAAGCCCCGATATAATGACGCTTTCCCCCGATTCGGGCCGCGGCCCAGACAGGTGTTTTGTGCGCAATCACGATATGGTGTTCATGAAGAACTTCGCCCAGGTCATCGTCGGCCTGGTGGTGTTGACCGTCC
>CAZRXZ010000050.1:0-7376 GCA_964604095.1 uncultured Arenimonas sp.
CTGGGGCCGCGACCTGGCCGAAGCGCGCCGCCATCTGGACGCCTTCGAATTCCTGTTAACCGCCGAAATGGCCAAACTGAGGTTCCCCGCATGAGCCGCCTGCGCATCTTCTCCGAAACCGATCCATCCACCGTCCTGTTCGAAAGCCGCGACGCCATCGAAATCGGCGCGCGCCTGGGCGCGCTCGGCATCAGCTTCGAACGCTGGCCGGTGCGCGAGATCGCAGCGGACGCCTCCGGCGAGCGGATCATGGAACTGTACCGCGCCGAAATCGACCGGCTGGTGGCCGAGAACGGCTTCCGCTCGGTCGACGTGGTCAGCATCAACCCCGACCACCCGGACCGCGACGCGATGCGCGCCAAGTTCCTGGAAGAACACAGCCACCGCGAGGATGAAGTGCGCTTCTTCGTGCGCGGCGGCGGCCTGTTCACCCTGCATATCGGGCATCAGGTGATCGAGATCCTGTGCCAGGCGCAGGACCTGATCCGCGTGCCGGACGGCACCAAGCACTGGTTCGACATGGGCCCGGAGCCGCTGTTCACCGCCATCCGCTTCTTCACCGAGCCGGACGGCTGGGTCGGCTACTTCACCGGCTCCGACATCGCCGCCCGCTTCCCGCGCTACGAGCCGGCGGCATGAGCGGCATCGGCGCCGTCGTCACCGACATCGAAGGCACCACCAGCTCCATCGCCTTCGTGCGCGATGTGCTGTTCCCGTACGCGCGCCAGGCCCTGCCCGGCTTCCTGCAGGAGCACCACGACCGCGCGGACGTGGCGCAGTGGCTCCGGCGCGTGGCCGAGGAAACGCAGCAGCCGGCCGACGACCTGGACGGCATCACCGAAACCCTGCTGGCCTGGATCGACGGCGACCGCAAGCACACCGCGCTGAAGGCGCTGCAGGGCATGGTGTGGGTCGACGGCTACGAGAAAGCCACCTACGCCGCACCGGTGTACAGCGACGCCGCCGAACGCCTGCGCGCCTGGCATGCGCAAGGCATTCCGCTGTATGTGTACAGCTCCGGCTCGGTGCCGGCGCAGAAGCTGTTCTTCGGTTTCAGCGAACACGGCGACCTGCGCCCGCTGTTCAGCGGCCACTTCGACACCGAAACCGGCGGCAAGCGCGAGGCCGCCAGCTACCGCGCCATCGCCGCCGCCATCGGCAAACCGGCGTCGGAACTGCTGTTCCTGTCGGATATCGTGGAAGAGCTGGACGCCGCGCGCGAAGCCGGCTGGCGCACGGTGCTGGTGGACCGCCGCGCCGACTACCCCGAAGCGCGCACCGGCGAGGCCGCGCACGGCCACGAACGGGTGGAACGCTTCGACCAGATCGCCGGGCTTTAAGGCCCGGCTTCCAGCAGGCGGTAAACGGCCGACTGCACCGCCTCGCCCAGCCACGGATCGCGGGCGCGCACCTCGATGCGGTGTTCGCCGGCCGGCAGATCGGTCGGTAGCGCCATGCGCCAGAGATGGCTGGACACGGTCGCTTCCGGCAGGCGGTCGTAGCCACGCAAGGCCTCGGCCGCATCGTCTTCCAGATTCTGCGCCAGCACGCGCGGATCGGCCTGCGCCACGCGCCGCATCGGCCGCCAGTCGCCGCCGTCGATGCGGGCCTCGACCACGGTATCCGGGCGCGCCATGAACACATTGGCGTACAGGCCGAACCCGGGATACGCGCCGCGGCGCAGCACCTTCGGCGCATGCAGCGCCATCGCCGCGTCCGGCGCCTGCCGGGCGTTGAACCACTGCAAGCGGTAATCGCGCGCGGCCACCGTCAAGCGCGCGTAGCCGTTCGGCGTGCCGTCGCTCATGGTGCTGTCGGGAATGCCGGCGGCGTCCTTGACGCCGGACCAGAACGCGCCGCAGGCCGCGCCGGCGTTGTATTCGTGCAGGCGCCCGGCCCCGTGCCAATCGCTGTCCGGGCCGTGGCGCACATGGGTCTGGGTGTGCGAATGCGCGGTCAGCAGCAGCACGTCGCGGAACGGCTCCAGCAACCGGAACAGACGCTGCCGGTCGGCGCGCCGGAAGGTGTCGCGGTCGCTGCGGGTCTGGAACAACGGGATGTGCGCGGCGATCACCAGCAGCTTGTCCTTGTCGGCGCCGGCCAGGTAGCGCGCCAGGAAATGGAACTGGCTTTCACGCAGGCCGCCGATGTAGTCCGGGCTTTGGCCCGGCCGGTAGACCACGTCGTCGAGCACCACGAAGTTCGCTTCGCGCTCTTCCCAGGCGAAGGTGTCCGGCCCGAACTGGGCGCGGAAGCTCTCCAGCGAGCGCGCGTCGTCGGCCGCGTCGAAGTCGAGGTCGTGGTTGCCCGGCGCGTACAGCCAGGGCACGCCCAAGGCCTTGTCCGCCGCCTTGACCGCCGGCAGCAGCGTCAGGTCGTCATGCACGATGTCGCCCAAGCTGATGCCCAGGCGCGCATCGGCCTTGCCGACCAGCGGTTCGACGATGTCGCGCCGGTAATACCCGACGTCCTGCGCCGACTTCGGTTGCGGATCGCCGAACACCAGCACCGACAGCGGTTCGGCGCCGGCCGTCTGCGGCAACAGCGCGAAGTCGCGGCAGGCGCTGTCGGAGCGGCGCACGCCGCCGTACTTCAGCCCGGTAACGCCGGACTGGTTGGCGAAGCGGTCCGGCAGGCCGTCGGCACGCCGCGGCAGCGCATACTCCGGCGGCTTGATCACGAACAGCGTGCGGCCGGCGCGCGCTTTCAGCCGGTAACGTCCGCCGGCGTCGGTGCGCACGATATGCTGGCCGTCGGACACCGCGATATTGCGAAGCCCGCGCTCGCCGGCATCGAACACGCCGTCGCCGTCGGCATCGAGGAAGACGTGGCTGCGGCACTCGCGGGCCGCCGCCGGAACCGATAAGGCCGCCAGCAACGCCAGCAGCGCGGAACGCAGCGGCCGGCTCATGTCGCGGCGCGCGCGGCCATCAGCAGTTCGCCGTGCTCGACCAGGTCGACCATGCGCTGGACTTCGCCGTCCATCGCACGGTCGGCCGGCATGTAGGCGATATGCCGGCGCAGGGCCTCCAAGGCCGCGTGCACGGCCTTGCCGGCGGTGAACTCGCCGGCCTCGGCCAGCTCGGCGCGCAGCGCCTCGACCTCCTGCAGGAACACCGGGTAATCCGGGTGGTCCGGCCGCGGCGCGCCGTTGATCTTGCCGGCCAAGGCCTCGACCCCGTGGCGGGCCGCGAGATTGCGCGCGGCATTGATCATGTCGCGGCGGAAATCCAGGGCCTGCGCGGCGGTGTAGATCTCCAACGCCACGACCTTGGCCAGGTCGTGCGTCATGTCCAGCACGTGCCGGGCCTCGTTGGCGCCCATCGAGACGTGGTCTTCGGCGTTGGCGCTGGTCGGCACCGAATACACCGAAGCCGGGTGCGCGCGCGTGGCCAGGTCGTTGACGATGGCGGCCGCGGTGTACTGCACGATCATGAAGCCGCTTTCGGTGCCGTCCTCGTTGCCGATCAGGAATGCCGGCAGGCCGTCGTTGGTGGCCGGATCGACCAGCTTGTTCAGGCGGCGCTCGGAAATCGAGGCCAGCACCGGAATCGCGGCCTTGACGTAGCTCATCACCAGCGCCAGCGGCATGCCGTGGAAATGGCCGGCGGATACGATGCGGTCCTCGATGTTGCGCGCGCCCGGCAGGTCCGGGAAAATCAGCGGGTTGTCGGTGACCGCGTTCAGCTCGATCTCCAGCACGCGCTTGGCCTGCGCGATGGCGTCGCGCACCGCGCCGTGCACCTGCGGGATGCAACGCAGCGAATAGCTGTCCTGCGGCTGGTGCTTCTTGCCGCCGCGGAACGGCTTGAAACGGGTATAGAACTTCTCGCGGCCGTGGCGTTGGCCCGGCGGCACCCAATCCCAGGCGATGTCGAAGTTGAGCGCGTCGAGCCCTTCGTCCGGCCAGCAGCCCGGCAACCAGCTCTTGAACTTCGGCACCAGATGGTAGGCGATGTCGGTCAGCGAGGAGCCGCGCAGCAATTCATGCAGGTGGGCGGCCACATGCACCTGCCCCGGATGCGGGCGCAACGCATGCACGTGTTCGTCGAAGGCGCGCAGGCGGCCGGCGAAGGCGTCCAGGGTCATCGCCGCGGCCAGGTCGGCGGTGTCGCACAGTTCTTCCAACCGGGCCACCGCCAACACGCCGGTGGCCAGCATCTGCGCGGTGCCGTTGTTCAGCGCCAGACCTTCCTTGTGCGACAGCGTGACCGGCGACAGGCCGGCCTGAGCCAGTGCCTCGGCGCCCGGCAGGCGCTGTCCGCGGTAAAAGGCCTCGCCGCCGCCCAGCAGCACGATGGCCAGGTGCGACAGCGGCGCCAGGTCGCCGCTGGCGCCGACCGAGCCGAGCATCGGCACCACCGGCACCACGCCGGCGTTGAGCATGCCGGCCAGCGCCTGCAGGGTCTGCACCCGGATGCCGGAGTGGCCGCGCATCAGGGTGTTGATGCGGATCGCCATCATCGCGCGCACCACTTCCGGCGCGAACGGCTCGCCGACGCAGACCGCGTGCGTGATGATCAGGTTGCGCTGCAGCTCCTCCAGCAAGGATCCGCCGCCGCGCCGGCTGTCGCGGATGTGGTGGGCGCCCAGCAGCTTGTCGGCGTTCGAGCCGAAGCCGGTGGACACGCCGTACAGCGGCTCCTGCTGCTTGACCTGCTCGGCCAGGAAATCGGCGGTGGCGGCCACCTTGGGCAGTTGCGCCGGATCCAGCACCACGCTGGCGCCATAGGCCACGGCCACCAGCTGTTCATGGCTGAGCGCGGTTCCGGTGAGTGTGATCGATTTCATCAAAGTCCCCAATCCCGCGCCTGGCGAAGACACGGCAACAGTTCGCCGCGGGCAATCTCGACCTGTTTGCCGGTGGCCAGGTTCTTCAGGCCGACCACGCCCTTGGCCTGCTCGCTTTCGCCGCACAGCACCATATAGCTGAAACCGACCTTGTCGGCGTATTGGAACTGCTTGGCCAGCTTGCGCGCCTCCAGCTGCACTTCGCAGTCGATGCCGGCGCCGCGCAGTTCGCGCGCGATGGCCAGCGCCTCGGGCAGGTCCTCGTCGCGCATCAGGCCGACCAGCACCATGTGGCTCTGCGCGTCCGGCTTGATCAGCCCGGCCTCGCGCAATTGCCAGAACAGGCGGCTGGCGCCGATCGAGATGCCGACGCCCGGCAGCCTGGATTTGCTGTAGTGGCTGGCCAGGTTGTCGTAACGGCCGCCGGAGCAGATCGAGCCGATCTGCGGGTAGTCGTCGAGCGTGGTCTCGTACACGGTGCCGGTGTAGTAATCCAGGCCGCGCGCGATCGAGAAGTTCAGCGCGTAGCGCTCTTCCGGCACGCCCAGCGCCTTGATCAGGGCCAGCACCTCGGCCAACTCGTCCACGCCTTCGGCGGTCTGCGGGCATTCGGCCTTGAGCGCGGCCAGGATCGCCATCGCCGATTCGTGGCTGCTGGAGCGACGCAGCACGAAGCCGAGGATCTTCTCCACGGTCGCGTGCGGCAGGCCGAAGCCCTCGCCCTTGAGGGTCTGCGCCACCGCTTCGGCGCCGCGCTTGTCGATCTTGTCGATTTCACGCAGCACCAGCGCCTGGCGCTCGCCGTCGCCGATGCCCATGGCTTCGAAGAAGCCGCGCAGGATCTTGCGGTTGTTGAGCGAGATGGTGAACGGCCCGATGGCCAGTTCCGAGAACACCGCATGGATGACCGCCGGAATCTCGGCGTCATGCCGCACCGACAGCGAATCCTTGCCGATGACGTCGATGTCGCACTGGTAGAACTCGCGGAAACGGCCTTTCTGCGCGCGCTCGCCGCGGTACACGCGCTGGATCTGGTAGCGCCGGAACGGAAACGCCAGCTGGTGCTCGTGTTCGGCCACGTAACGGGCCAACGGCACGGTCAAATCGAAGCGCAGCGCCAGCTCGGGCGCGCCGCCCTGCTCCAGCGCGCCGGTCGACTGCACGAAATAGACCTGGCGTTCGGTCTCGCCGCCGGTCTTGGTCAGCAGCACCTCGCTCAGCTCGAACACCGGCGTTTCGATCGGCAAGAAGCCGAAGCGGCGGTAATTGCGGCCGATGACCTCGAGCATGTGGTTGAAGGCGCGTTGTTCGCCGGGCAGCAGCTCCAGCGTGCCGGCCGGTGTGCGGGGCTTGATCACGGATGTCTCCTTGGTTCGAGCCGTCATTTTAACGGTTTGTCGGCGGCGCGGGCGGATTGCCGGACGGCCGGAAAGCGGCGTCCGGAACGCCTGCCGGCGGCTTCTGCGATTTTTTCGCAAGAAACCCTTTTCCTCCGGCACCGAAATGCAGTAAAATGTCCGGACATCGGGGTGTAGCTCAGTCTGGTAGAGCGCTACGTTCGGGACGTAGAGGTCGCAGGTTCGAATCCTGTCTCCCCGACCAATCCAACATCGTCAGGACCGCTCATGGCCGTCAGCCGGGTTCCGGAGCAGAAAGCCATTCTGCTGAACGATAACAAGGATCTACGCGAGTATCTCAAGTTCCTGCGCGCCGGCCAGTTCATCTGGAGCGCGTTCGAGCACCGCATCTCCGGCCACGAGTGGCTGAAACTCCACGACGACTTCACCGAATCCGAGTTCCAGACCTCGGTCACCTTCGGCATTCCGATCATCCGCCTGTCCCGCTTCGTGCCGGACGGCAACGCCGTGTCCCTGCTCGACGCCAAAGCCGCGCGCCGCTTCCGCGCGGTACCGGTGATGCTCGACGGCGACGACTGCGTCATCGCCATGGAGCACCCGGACGACAAGGACGCGCTGGAATCGCTCGGCTTCCTGTGCAAGCCGAAGGTGGTGCCGCTGCTGGCCAGCGCCGCCGAGATCCGCGACGCCATCGCCGAATGCTACGACCGCGTCGAGGACTCCGAACTGCTCGCGCAGCTGGGCATCGATCCGGACAGCACCGAGGCCGAAACCACCGAAGAACAGGAACGCCGCTACTCCAACGAGAAGCCGATCGTGCGCCAAGTGGCGGCGCTGCTGGCCGACGCCGCGGCCCGGCGCGCCTCCGACATCCACTTCCGGCCCGGACCGGACGGCACCGACATCCTGTTCCGCATCGACGGCGAGCTGATGCCGGTACGCCGGCTGGTGTCCAGCCTGCACCGGGCCATCACCGCGCGCGTCAAGGTGCTCGGCCGCATGAACCTGGCCGAACACCGCAAGCCGCAGGACGGCCGCTCCAACTTCACCCTCGACGACGGCCGGGTGATCGACCTGCGCATTTCGGTGCTGCCCTCGATCCACGGCGAGAGCGTGGTCATCCGCCTGCTCGACACCATGCAAAGCCTGTGGAGCATCGACCAGATCGGCCTGGAGCCGGACGACCGGCGGCGCCTGGAAGACGTAATGGAGCGCAGCCACGGCATC
>CAZRXZ010000051.1:0-7357 GCA_964604095.1 uncultured Arenimonas sp.
GCGGCGATCGGCGGCAAGGGCCTGTTCCTGAAGGAGCTGGAGGTGGCCATGCTGGAAGGCCGTGCCGACGCCGCCGTGCATTCGCTGAAGGACGTGCCGATGGAGCTGGAGCCGGGCTTCGCGTTGGCCGCGGTGCTGAAGCGCGACAACCCGTTCGATGCCTTCATCTCGGGCGCTTACGACAGCCTCGAGGCCCTGCCGCCCGGTGCGGTGGTCGGCACCTCCTCGCAGCGCCGCCAGGTGCAGCTGCGGCAACTGCGTCCGGACGTGACGATCAAGGACCTGCGCGGCAACATCAACACCCGCCTGGCGAAAGCCGCCGCCGGCGAATTCGACGCCATCATCCTGGCCTGCGCCGGGCTTGAGCGTCTGGGCCTGCAGGAGCACATCCGCGCCGTGCTCGCGCCGGACACCTGGTGGCCGGCGGTGGCGCAGGGCGCGATCGCGGTGGAAACGCTCGAGGCGCGACCGGAAGCGGCCGCGCTGTTCGCGCCGCTGAACTGCCGCGAGACCGAAATCCGCGTGCGCGCCGAACGCGCGCTGAACCGGCAGCTGCACGGCTCCTGCCAGGTGCCGGTGGCGGCCTATGCCGAATTCGTCGAAGACCGCCTGCGCCTGACCGGCTGGGTCGGCGACGCCGCCAACAACGCCTCCATCCAAGCGCAGGGCGTGGGCGATGCCGGGCATCCGGAGGCGCTGGGCGAATTCGTGGCCGAAAAGCTGTTCGCGCGCGGCGCGGCGGCGATGCTGAACATCTAGGCGTTCCGGCATGGCATCGCTCGCACTCAACCTGATCATGAAGGACGAGGCGGCGGTGCTGCCCCGGCTTCTGGAGAGCGTGCATCGGTTCGTAGACCGCTATGTAGTGGTCGACACCGGCAGTTCCGACGATAGCAAGCGCATCGTCAGCGAATTTTTCTCGGCCAAGGGCATTCCCGGCGAAATCCATGACCACGCCTTCGTCGACTTCGCGGATGCCCGCAATTTCGCGTTGGCGAAGCTGTCCGGCGTGGCCGACTACGGATTCTGGATCGATTGCGACGAGCGCCTGGTTTTCGCCGACGGCGCGTCAATCGAGTCTGTCCGGTCGAAAATCGGCGCATTCGACCTGTATACCTGTACCGCGCAGGCCGGGGAAGTGGCCTATCGTCGGGGCTGTGTGTTCCGTGTTGACCGTCCGTTCCGTTGGCAAGGCGCAGTGCATGAAACATTGCAATCGGACGGGCCGGTCAGCGTCGGGCATTTGGCGGATATGCATGTCCATGTCCATAACGACGGGCATTCCTGGTCCGAGGGTGTGCGCGCGAAATACCTTCGCCATGCCGAAATCCTGCATGAGGCGGTCGAGCGCACGGGTCTGCCGCGCGACGTGTTCTATCTGGCCCAAAGCTATCGGGATGCCGGCGATTTTGGGCGGGCGTTGCAGTGGTATCGGCGCCGTGCCTCGATGGTTGACGGCTATCCGGAGGAGCGCTATTACGCGCAGTTCATGGTCGGTGCGCTCGGCGAACAGCTCGGGCATCCGCCCGAGGCGGTTTTGCTGGACTACCTTCGGGCCTCCGAATTGGATGCGCTTCGGGCAGAGCATCTGCTGAACGCGATTTTACTGTTGCAGCGGATCGGTTTATGGCAGGTGGCACGCTCGCTTGGCGAGGATGCCGTGGCGCGGTTCCACGGCAAGCCGCCGTTGGCGCAGCGTGCCCTGTTCATTGACGAAAGCACCTATGCCTGGAAGCTACGGCATGTCCACCAGCATACGCTGGATATCCTCTCCGGTAAGCCGCCTCAGTAATACAGGCTCACCACGTGCTTGGCCTCGGCGAAGAACAGCCAGCGGCCGATGAACACGCCGAGCATGCCGGATACCGCGGCCAGGCTGTATAGCCAGGGCTGGTCCAGGGTCCAGGCGCCGAGGCAGGCGGCCAGCGGCAGGGCGTAGCCGAAGAAGCTGCAGAATTCGCGCAGGGCGCCGCGGTGCTTGCGCGCCAGCACGTGCACCATCTCCTTGGTGATGAAGTTGGCTTCGGTGTGCGGGTGTTCGAACACCGACACCGTGCGCTCTTCCGGCAGCCCGAGCGCGCTGCTGCGGCCGATGGCCAGCGGTCGGTCGGTGTTGCGCCAATAGCGGGTCATCAGCCAGAGCGTGAGCATCGCGAGCACCGCCAGCGCCGGCGCGAAGGTCCATACCGCGTAGACCGCGGCCAGCCACAGGCCGCCGGTGTACAGGGCCGACACCAGATAGACCGGCACCACGCTGGCGTGGGTCCAGGCCGGCACCGTCTTCAGGCAGTGGTAGATCTTGGCGGTGCAGAACACGGTGAGCAGGCTCAGCGCCATCAGCGCCGCGGCCAGGAGTTTCTGTATCGGCCCGTGCTGCGGGAAGAACGCCAGCGCGCCGGCCGGCAGGAAGCACAGCACCGCGGCCACGCCCTCGCGCGACAGCCAGGAACTGCGCCATTGCGAGAACGCGCGCCAGGCCCGTTCCTTGCGGCCCAGGTGCAGGGTCGAGCTGAGCAGGCCGGCGACCACGAACACGGCGCCGGTGCCGAGCGTGACGTAATCGCGTACGCCGAAGTCGCGGTCGTGGCCGAGCAGGGACGCGCCGAACCAGAACCACAGGCCGTAGCCGGCGCCGGACAGCGTGCTGAAGAAAATGACGGAAAGGGCGGGATGCATCAGCGGCTCAGTATCCGGTCGAGCCAGCGCAGCGCGGCCGGCAGTTGCGTGGTGTCCAGGGTTTCGTCGGCCTCGGGCGCGCGCACGCGCTGCTTGCGGCGTGGCGGCAGGTAGCGGTTCACCGGCCCGTAGCCCAGCTCCGGCATCAGCCCGCGGCCGCCGCGTTCGCGCGATTTCACCGAAACCTCCGAGTCCGGATCGGCGAAGTCGCCGAAGCCGCGCGCGCGCGTCGGGCAGGCCTGCACGCAGGCCGGCTGGCGGCGCTCTTCGGGCAGGCTCTGGTCGTAGATGCGGTCCACGCACAGCGTGCACTTCTTCATCACGCCTTCGCTCGGCGAGTATTCGCGCGCGCCGTACGGGCAGGCCCAGGAGCACAGCTTGCAGCCGATGCAGGTATCGGGATTCACCAGCACGATGCCGTCTTCGCCGCGTTTGTGGCTGGCGCCGGTCGGGCAGACGGTGACGCAGGCCGGCGTTTCGCAGTGCAGGCAGGAGCGCGGGAAATGCAGGGTGCTGGCCGGCTGGTCGCCGAGGGCGTCGAGCTCGTAGCTGTGCACGCGGTTGAACCACACGCCGTCCGGCGCGGCGCCGTAGGCGTCCAGGTCCGGCAATGGCCCGGACGCGCCCTGGTCGTTCCATTCCTTGCAGGCCACCGCGCAGGCATGGCAGCCGACGCAGATGTCGAGGTCGATCAGCAGGCCGAGTTTCTTGGCCGTCGCGGCGGGTAGTGCGGTCATGCCCGCTCCTTGCGCATCAGGGGCGCGAACTGCGGCGCGCAGTGTTGCTGCGGCGCGGCCTTGCGGATGGCCACGCGCAGGTCGAACCAGGCGGCCTGGCCGGTCACGGGGTCGGCGTTGGCGTAGCCGCCGTCCGGCGTCAGGTCGGAAATCAGCGGGTTGAGCAGGAAGCCCTGGTTGCTCTCCGGCGCCTTCGGCGACAGGCCCCAACTGCCCTTGCGCTTGCCCAGCGCGTTCCAGGTCCAGACCGTATCGGGCTGCACGTTGCCGGTCAGCTTCACCGGCACGGTGATGCTGCTCAGGTGCGAGCGCAGTTCGGCCCAGTCGCCGTCGGCCAGGCCGTGGCGCGCCGCGGTGTCGGGGTGCAGGTACAGGTAGTTGCGCGCCATGATCTGCCGCAGCCAGGCGTTCTGCGAACCCCAGGCGTGGTACATGAACGGCGGCCGTTGGGTCAGCGCGTGCAGGGGGAATTCGGCCGAGTCGGTCTGCGCGTGCTCGAACGGGGCGTACCAGAACGGCAGCGGATCGAAGTAGCGGCGCACGCGTTCGCGTTCGGCCTCCGGCGGCTGCACGGCGCCGAAGCCCTCGGCCGCCAGGCGGAATTTCTGCAGGGTCTCCGAGTACAGCTGCAGTACGATCGGCGCGCTGTCGGCGATGAAGCCCATCGACTTGGCCCAGTCCAGGTAGTCGCGGTTGGCCATCTTGTAGTAGCGGCCGGCTTCCGGCACCGCGGCGTGCCAGAAGCCGCCGTGTTCGATATAGCGCTGCAGCTGCCCGGGATTGGGCGCGCCCTTGGCCTCGGCCTCGCCGTGTTCGCCGCGCCAGCCGGCCAGCAGGCCCACGCCCGGCGCGCGTTCGTGGCGCACGATGTAGTCGGCGTAGTCGCGGTATTTCGGCGAACCGTCGCTGTGCACCAGGCCGGGCAGGCCCAGGCGGGCGCCGAGGTCGATCAGCACCGACTGGAAGCCGCGCACGTCGCGGTCGGGCGCCAGCACCGGGTGGCGCATGGCGTCGGCCGCGCCGTCGGCGTCGGAGATCGGCCGGTCGAGCAGGCTGATGGCGTCGAAGCGCTCCAGGTAGGTGGTGTCCGGCAGGATCAGGTCGGCATAGGCGCACATCTCGCTGGCGTAGGCGTCGGCGTAGATGATGTACGGGATGCGGTAGCCGCCGTCGGCGTCCTTGTCGGTCAGCCAGTGCAGGGTGTCGTGCGTGTTCATCGCCGAGTTCCAGCTCATGTTGGCCATGAACATCAGCAGCACGTCGATTTTCCCGCAATGCCCGGCGTGCGCGTTGCGCAGCACGGTGTGCATCATGCCGTGCACCGCCAGCGGGTATTTCCAGGAGTAGGCCTCGTCCACCCGCAGCGGTTCGCCGTGGCGGCCCACCAGCAGGTCTTCCGGGCCGTGCACGAAGCCCAGCGGCATCGCGTTCAGGCGGCCTTCGCCGTCGCGCGTGCGGCCCGGGCGGTTGCCCGGCGGAACCGGGCGCGGGAACGGCGGCTGGTAGCGGAACGAGCCCGGCGCGTCGACCGCGCCGAGCAGCAGCTGCAGCAGGTGCAGGGCGCGGCAGGTGTGGAAGCCGTTGGCGTGCGCGCTGATGCCGCGCATGGCGTGCATCGCCACCGGCCGCGCCGGCATGTCGGCGTGGCGCTTGCCGAAACTGTCGGTCCAGGCGATCGGCAGGCTGAAGCCGTTCTCGAACGCGGCCTCGGCCAGTTCCGCGGCCAGGCGGCGGATGGTGGCGGCCGGCACGCCGCAGGTCTCGCTGACCATGTCCGGCGAATAGTCCTCGCCGCCGTAGCGCTGCAGGATGTGTTCGAACGCCGGCCGGGCGATGCGGCCGTCCGGCAGCAGGTGGCTGCCGGTCACCGCCGGCGAGATGCCGGTGGCGTCGGCCGGCGCACTCGCGCCGGTGTCGCGGTTCCAGCACAGGATGCGGCCGTCGGCATCGCGCGCGAACAGACCGTGCTCCGCGGTGCCGGGGGCGTCCAGCACCAGATGGTGGGCGTTGGTGAAGCGCACCAGGTAATCGAGGTCGACCCGTCCGGCGCGCAGCAGTTCGTGGATCAGCGCCATCGCCAGCAGGCCGTCGGTGCCCGGGCGGATGCCGACCCATTCGTCGGCGATCGCGCCGTAGCCGGTGCGCACCGGATTGATGGCGACCACCTTCGCGCCGCGCGATTTCAGCCGGCCCAGGCCGAGTTTGATCGGATTGGAGTCGTGGTCCTCGGCCACGCCCCAGAGCATCAGGTAGCGCGTGTGCTCCCAGTCCGGTTCGCCGAATTCCCAGAAGCTGCCGCCGAGCGTGTACAGGCCGCCGGCCGCCATGTTCACCGAACAGAAGCCGCCGTGCGCCGCGTAGTTGTAGGTGCCGTACTGCTGCGCCCACCAGCCGGTCAGCGCCTGCGACTGGTCGCGCCCGGTGAAGAAGGCCAGCCGGTTCGGGTCGATGGCGCGCGCCGCGGCCAGCTTCTCCGTGGCCAGCGCCAGCGCCTCGTCCCATTCGATTTCCACGAAGCGGTTCTCGCCGCGTTCGCCGACGCGTTTCATCGGCTTGCTCAGGCGCGCCGGCGAGTAGTGCTGCATGATGCCGGCCGAGCCCTTGGCGCACAGCACGCCGCGGTTCACCGGATGCTCGGGATTGCCTTCGATGTAGCGCACCTTGCCGTCCTTGAGGTGCACGTTGATGCCGCAGCGGCAGGCGCACATGTAGCAGGTGGTGCGCGCGATGCGGTCGCCGGGCGCGTCGTCGGAATCCAGCACGGGGTCGTTCATGGCGCTATTGTGGCACAAACCCCGCGGCCGGCGGCGCGCGCTCAGGCCAGGAACGCCTTCCACAGCGTGTAGCCGCTGCTGCCGATGATCAACAGGCCGACCGCGGCCATCATCGGCCGATGCGGCACGCGCTTGGCCAGATAGCCGGCCACCGGCGCCGCGCACAAACCGCCCAGCGCCAGGCCGAGCACGATGTTCCAGTGCTGCACGCCGATGGCGGCGATGAATACCGCCGAGGAGGTGAGGGTGACGAAGAATTCGACCGCGTTGACGGTGCCGATGGTGTAGCGCGTGTGGTTGCCGCGCGCCAGCAGGGTCGAGGTCACGATCGGGCCCCAACCGCCGCCGCCGATGGCGTCGATCAGGCCGCCGACGAAGCCGAGCGGCCCGACGCGCTTCTCGACGTGGATCGGTTCGATCTCGCGCAGCGCCTTGAGCAGCACGTATACGCCCATCAGCGCCAGGTACGCGGCCACGTACGGTTTCAGCAGGTCGCCGGGCAGTTCGGTCAGCACATAGGCGCCGAGGCCGGCGCCGAGCATGCCGGGCAGCACCAGGCGCTTGAACAGCGGGCTGTGCACGTTGCCGAAGCTGTGGTGGGAGATGGCCGAGGCGCCGGTAGTGACGGTTTCGGCGAAATGCACGGTGGCGCTGGCGGTGACCGGCGGCACGCCGGCGGCCAGCAGGAAGGACGAGGCGGTCAGGCCATAGGCCATGCCGAGCGAACCATCGACCATCTGCGCGGCGAAGCCGATCAGCATGAACAGCAGGAAGGCGTGGTCGATGAAATCCGGCATCTGGCGGTCCGATGGCGTCTTGCCAAAGCCGGCGGTGCGGGCGATGCTAGACGGGAACTCCATTCTACCGTGAAACCATGGACCGCTACGACCGCATATTCGCCCTGCACAAGCGCCTGAAGCTGTCGCGCTATCCGGTCAGCGTGGCGACGCTGATGGAGGAGCTGGGCTGTTCGCGCGCCACCCTGTACCGCGACCTGGAGTTCCTGCGCGACGTGCTGCAGGCGCCGCTGCTGAGCGCCGAGACCGGCGTGTTCTACGACCGCCTGCAGAGCGACCAGTTCGAACTGCCCGGCCTGTGGTTCAGCTCCGACGAGCTGCATGCCCTGCTGGCCACGCACGAGCTGCTCAACCGCTCCGGCGCCGATGTGCT
>CAZRXZ010000052.1:0-7337 GCA_964604095.1 uncultured Arenimonas sp.
GGAAGACTTCGTCCTGGCGCGGCAGGAAGGCGCCGCACGAATCGACCAGGTAGATGCACGGCAGGCGGTTCTGCGCCGCGATCTCCTGCGCGCGCAGGTGCTTCTTCACCGTCAGCGGGAAGTAGGTGCCGCCCTTCACGGTGGCGTCGTTGGCCACCACCATCACCTCGACGCCGCAGACCCGTCCGATGCCGGCGATCAGGCCGGCGGCCGGGGCCTGGCCGTCGTATTGGCCGTCGGCGGCCAGGGCCGAGAGCTCCAGGAACGGGCTGCCGGGGTCGAGCAGGGCGTCGATGCGTTCGCGCGGCAGCAGTTTGCCGCGCGCGCTGTGCTTGGCGCAGGCGGCCTCGCCGCCGCCGGCCCGTACCGTCGCCAGTTTCGCGCGCAGGGCGTCGACTTGCACCTGCATGGCTTCGCGGTTTTCGGCGAATTCGGCGCCGTGCGGATCGATGTGGCTGGTCAGTGCGGGCATGTGCTTTGGGGCCTGGGTAAAGCGCTTAGTGTAGCCAAAAAAAAACCGCCGTTGCCGGCGGTTTTTTCACAAGCGATTCCGAAGAATTACTTGGTTTCTTCAGCCGGAGCGGCTTCAGCGGCCGGAGCGGCAGCGTCGGCGGCCGGAGCAGCGGCGTCAGCGGCCGGAGCAGCGGCGTCAGCGGCCGGGGCAGCGGCGTCGGCAGCCGGAGCGGCTTCGGCGGCGGCGTCAGCAGCCGGGGCGGCTTCTTCGGTGGTGGCTTCAGCGGCCGGGGCTTCGGTGGCGGCTTCTTCTTGCTTCGAGCAGGCGGTCAGGGCCAGGGCGAAAGCCAGAGCGATGATGGTCTTGTTCAGGGACATGGATAATTCCTCAAAGGTTCAATATTGAATTTGATTCAAAAAAACGTGCGTTATCACGCACGTAGAATTAATCATGCCAGTATTTTTCAAATAGTCAAGTATTTGTGAGTAAAAAGTAAAAAATTCGTGAGGCCGGGTTTAACCCGGCTCCGAATCAGGCCAGCTCGATGGCCAAGGCGGTGGCTTCGCCCCCGCCAATACAAAGACTTGCGACGCCTTTGCGCAGGCCGCGGGCCTGCAGGGCATGGATCAGGGTGACCAGGATCCGGGCGCCCGACGCGCCGATCGGATGGCCCAGTGCGCAAGCGCCGCCGTTGACGTTGACCTTGGCGTGCGGGATGCCCAGCTCTTCGATCGGGGCCATGGCCACGGTCGCGAAGGCTTCATTGATTTCGAACAGGTCGACGTCGGCGACCGACCAGCCGGCCTTGGCCAGCACCGCCTGGATGGCGCCGACCGGCGCGGTGGTGAACCATTCCGGCGCCTGCGCGAACGAGGCCTGCGCCACGATGCGCGCGATCGGCGTCAGGCCGTTGGCGGCGGCGTGCGCTTCCGAGCTCAGCACCAGCGCGGCGGCGCCGTCGTTGATGCTGGACGAGCTGGCGGCGGTGATGGTGCCGTCCTTCTTGAATGCCGGGCGCAGGGTCGGGATCTTGTCGATGCTGCACTTGCCGGGCTGTTCGTCGAGCGCGATCTGCACTTCGCCCTTGCGGCCGGCCACGGTGACCGGCGCGATCTCGGCGGCGAAGGCGCCCGATTGCTGGGCCGCCAGCGCGCGGCGCACCGATTCGGCGGCGAACGCGTCCTGCTGCTCGCGGCTGAAGCCGTACTTGGCCACGCACAGTTCGCCGAACACGCCCATCGACTGCTTGTCGTACGGGTTGGTCAGGCCGTCCCAGGCCATGTGGTCGAGCATCTCGGCGCTGCCGTAGCGGATGCCGGTGCGCGAATTCATCAGCAGGTGCGGGGCGTTGGTCATCGACTCCATGCCGCCGGCCACGACCACCTCGGCCGAGCCGGCGCGGATCAGGTCGTGGCCGAACATCACGGCCTTCATGCCCGAACCGCAGACCTTGTTGAGGGTGGTGGCGCCCGCTTTCTGCGCCACGCCGGCGGCGAGCGCGGCCTGGCGCGCCGGGGCCTGGCCGAGGCCGGCCGGCAGCACGCAGCCCATGATCACTTCGTCGACGCCGTCGCCGGCGACGCCGGCCTGCGCGAGCGCGGCCTGGATGGCGGTGGCGCCCAGTTGCGTGGCCGGCACGCCGGTGAATTGGCCGAGCAGGGCGCCGAGGGCGGTGCGCTTGGCGCCGAGAATGACGATCGGACTCATGGGTGTTTTCCTCTTGCGGTTAATGGTTTCCGTTGAACAGTTCGCGGCCGATCAGCATGCGGCGGATCTCGTTGGTGCCGGCGCCGATGGCGTACAGTTTGGCGTCGCGCAGCAGGCGGCCGGCGTCGTATTCGTTGATGTAGCCGTTGCCGCCCAGCGCCTGGATGCATTCCAGCGCGACCTGCACCGCCGCGTCGCTGGCGTGCAGCAGGCAGCTGGCGGCGTCCACGCGCGAGCGCCGGCCGGCGTCGAAGTCGCGGCCGACCGCGTAGGCGAAGGCGCGCGACGACTGCAGCGCGGTGTACATGTCGGCCAGCTTGGCCTGCATGATGCCGAAGCTGCCGATGGCGGCGTCGAACTGGCGGCGTTCGCGGACGTAGGGCAGGGTCAGGTCGAGCGCGGCCTGCATCAGCCCCAGCGGCCCGCCGGACAGCACCAGGCGTTCGGTGTCCAGGCCGCGCATCAGCACCTTCACGCCCTGGTTGACCTCGCCCAGCACGTTCTCGGCCGGAATCGCGCAGTCGCGGAACACCAGCTCGCAGGTGTCCGAGCCGCGCATGCCCAGTTTGTCGAGCTTCTGCGCGGTGGAAAAGCCGGGCATGCCCTTCTCGACGATGAAGGCGGTCATGCCGCGGCTGCCGGCCTCTTTGCCGGCGGTGCGCATGTACACGATCAGCACGTCGGCCTCGGGCCCGTTGGTGATCCACATCTTGCTGCCGTTGGCGATCCACACGCCGTCGCGCAGTTCGGCGCGGCAAGCCATCGAACCGACCACGTCGGAGCCGGCGCCGGGTTCGCTCATCGCCAGCGCGCCCAGCCATTCGCCGCTGCACAGCTTCGGCAGGTATTTCGCGCGTTGCGCCGGATTGCCGTTGAGGTACAGGTTCTGCACGCACAGGTTGGAGTGCGCGCCGTAGCTCAGGCCGACCGAGCCGGAGGCGCGCGAGATCTCCTCCATGGCCAGCAGATGCGCCAGGTAGCCCATCTCCGCGCCGCCGTATTCGGCCGGCACGGTGATGCCGAGCAGGCCGAGCTCGCCCATCTTCGGCCACAGCGCGCGCGGGAAGGCGTTGTCGCGGTCGATGCGCGCCGCGAGCGGCGCGATCTCGGTTTCGGCGAAGCGGCGCACGCTGTCGCGCAGCGCGTCCAGCTCCTCGGACAGGGCGGTCAAGGCCATGCGGCGTTCAGGCCGGCATCAGCCGGCGCGGCGGCCCTGGAAGCGCGGCGCGTTCTGGCCCAGGTGCGGCAGGCGCAGCTTGCCGATGGCGGTGATGCGCTCTTCGGCCATGCGGTCGGCGGCGCGGTAGGTCGGGATGCCGTCGCGGGCGCTGATCTCGAAGATGCGGCCGAGGTTGAAGTAGATGGTGCGCAGCATGCGCATGGCGCGTTCGCGGTTGTAGCCGTCGATCTCCAGCGACACGTTCATCAGGCCGCCGGCGTTGACCGCGTAGTCCGGCGCGTACAGCACGCCGCGGCGGTGCAGCTCGTCGCCGATGGCTTCGTTGGCCAGCTGGTTGTTGGCCGCGCCGCAGATGACCTTGGCCTTGATGCGGTCGATGGTGTTCTCGTTCAGGGTGCCGCCGAGCGCGGTCGGCGAATAGATGTCGGCCGGCACGTCGTAGATCTCGTCCAGGCCCACGGCTTCGGCGCCGTACTCGTCGACGGCGCGCTGCACCGCGTCCTTGTTGATGTCGGTGACGAAGATCTTGGCGCCGCGCTCGTGCAGCAGCTTGACGAACTCCATGCCGACGTGGCCGACGCCCTGCACCGCGTAGGAATACTTGCCCACGTCCTCGTTGCCGAACTTGACGTTCAGCGCCGCCATCAGGCCCTGCAGAGTGCCGAAGGCGGTGAACGGCGAGGGGTCGCCCGAGCCGCCGTGCACCTGGTGCACGCCGGTCACGTATTCGGTCTCGCGCAGCACGTATTCCATGTCGTTGACGTCGATGCCGACGTCCTCGGCGGTGATGTAGCGGCCGTTCAGCGAATTGACGAAGCGGCCGAAGGCGCGGAACAGCGCTTCGGATTTGTCCTTGTTCGGGTCGCCCCAGATCACGGCCTTGCCGCCGCCCAGGTTCAGGCCGGACACCGCGGCCTTGTAGGTCATGCCCCGGCTCAGGCGCAGCACGTCGTTGAGCGCTTCCTGTTCGGTGGCGTAGGGCCACATGCGGGTGCCGCCCAGGGCCGGACCCAGCACGGTGTTGTGGATGGCGATGATGGCCTTCAGGCCGGCGTCCTTGTTATGGCAGAACACCACTTCTTCGTGTTCGGTCTTGCTGATGCTTTCGAAAATCATGTCTGGCTCCGGCTTGCGGTGAAGATGTGTCACGCCTCAGGGCGCGCCGTAGTATAAAGCAATTGCTCTAGCGGCCGGCCCCGCGCTCAGGCCGTGCGGTGCGCCTGCTGGCGGATCCACAGCGTGCAGATCCATTTAACTCCTTGTTTTACCGGAGCGCCCGCGTGCAGGCTGGTTTCGTTGAGGCGGCCGTCGGGGTGCAGGTTGTCGAACAGCGCCAAGTGCCCGATGCGCGCCGGTAGGGCGCGTTCCAGCAGCGGAAACACGGTGTCGCCGCCGCCGTCGGGCGTATTGAGGTAGGCGATGGCGGTGCGCAGGCGTTGCCCGGAGCCGCCGTCGGCGACCGGCGTGAACCGGCTGGGCGGCAGGTAATCGCGGTGCGGCAGGTATTCCTGGCCCGGCGCGTAGCGCAACAGCACCATCGCCTCGGCCTGTTTCAGCGGCAGGCCGGCGGCCGCCGCCATGCGCGCCTGCAGCAGGCGCAACGCCACCGTTTCGGTTTCCGGCAGGAACAGGAAATCGTGGCTGGTGCGGATGCGGTTGCGCCGGGTTCCGCCGTTCGGGTCGGCGGTGATCGAGGGTTGCAGGTGCGGACCGCCCAGGCAACGGATGTACAGGCATTCTTCGTCCGACAGCGCCTGTGCGGCCAGCCGCAGGCCGATGCGCGCGTCCAGGGTGTCGGCTTCGGGCGGTTGCGCCGCGTCCGGCAGGCGTGTGAAATCCAGTTCGCCGACCGGCGGCGGCGCCTGCCGCGGTTCCGGCGCGGCCACGCCGTGGCGGGCATCCGGCGGCGGCACCGGCAGATCCAGCTGTGCGGCCAGGACGCGGATGCCGTTGGCGCGCGCCGGATCGGCATCGCACAGACGGCCGGCGGCCAGGCGTTCGCCCAGCAAGGCCATGGCCACGATGCTGCCGCGCACGGCGGCGTGTTCCAGCAACGCGGTGCTGGCGCGTTGCTGCGCCGGCGTGCCGAAACGGCCGAAGAACAGCGCGGCGTCGCACAGGGCGTCCGGGTGGCCGGCGTGGCAGGCGCGCGTCAGGCGTTCGGCGAGCCGCTGCCAGTCCGCCGGCTCGGCGGCGTCGGCCAGGCTGAGCACGGCCAGACGATACGCGGCATCGGCCGAACCGGCCTGTTCGGCGCGGCGCAGCCACTGCACGGCGTGCGCGGCGTCGGGCGCATCCGTGGCCTGCATTAACAAAACCAGGCCGAGATCGTGCATGGCCTCGACGATGTTTTGATTTGCTAATACCGTCAGCGCCTGCAGTCCGTCGGCGATGCGGTTATCGCGCAGCAGGGCGTGCGCGGCGTGCAGGGCGGTGGCGGAATCGTTGGCGGACATGGACGGCATACACGGTGCTTTCGCGCAATTATGCGGGCGCACGGTACAATTGTCATCCGCTGTCCCAACCGTATCGCAGGTGCCTCATGTCGTCCGTCCCCTCCATGCCGTCCGGCCAACCGCTGCCCGAAAACGCGCCGCTGCGCTTCGTCACCGCCGCCTCGCTGTTCGACGGCCACGATGCCGCCATCAACATCATGCGCCGGCTGATCCAGGCCCAGGGCGCCGAGGTCATCCACCTCGGCCACAACCGCTCGGTGGACGACGTGGTGCGCGCCGCGCTGCAGGAAGACGCCGACGGCATCGCGCTGTCGAGCTACCAGGGCGGCCATGTCGAATACTTCAAGTACGTCATCGACCGCCTGAAGGACGCCGGCGCCTCGCACATCCGCGTGTTCGGCGGCGGCGGCGGCACCATCACCCCGGACGAGATCGCCGAACTGCAGGCCTACGGCGTGGAGCGCATCTACCACCCGAACGACGGCATGCAGATGGGTTTGGTGGCGATGATCGAAGACCTGGTGTCGCGCACCGCCGCGGCCCGCGCCGCGCGCGTGGATTCGGCCGGCGAGGGCGAGGTGGCGCTCGGCAAGCTGCTGACCGCCATCGAGCAGGAACGCTTCCCCGAACACGAACTGCAGGCCCTGCGCCGGCAGTGGCAGCTGGCCGGCGCGCGCACCCCGGTGCTGGGCCTGACCGGCACCGGCGGCGCCGGCAAGAGCTCGGTCACCGACGAGCTGCTGAACCGCTTCCTGCAGCATTTCCCCGAGATGCGCATTGCGGTGATCTCGGTCGACCCGACCCGCCGCCGCAGCGGCGGCGCGCTGCTGGGCGACCGCATCCGGATGAACACCCTGCGTTCGCCGAACGTGTTCATGCGCTCGATGGCGACCCGCCGCCAGCACATGGCCACCAACGCCGTGCTGAAGGACTGCATCGCCTGCCTGAAGGCGCAGGAGTTCGATCTGGTGATCGTGGAGACCGCCGGCATCGGCCAGAGCGATTCCGAGATCGTCGACCTGGTCGACTTCCCGGTGTACGTGATGACCTCCGATTTCGGCGCGCCCAGCCAGCTGGAGAAGATCGACATGCTCGACTTCGCCGAGCTGGTGGTGCTCAACAAGTTCGACCGCCGCGGCGCCGAAGACGCCCTGCGCGACGTGCGCAAGCAGTGGAAGCGCAACCGCACGGCGTTCCAGCTGGCCGACGACGAGGTGCCGGTGTACCCGACCATCGCCTCGCAGTTCAACGATCCCGGCGTGAGCTGGATGTTCGCCAACCTGTGCCGGTTGCTGAAGGCCAAGCTGGCGCCGGCCTCGGCGCGCTGCGATTTCGCGCCCGCGGTGGACACCGCCCTGAAGGAACCGCGCGCCACCGTACTGATTCCCGGCAACCGTACCCGTTATCTTTCCGAGATTTCCGAGCAGGGCCGCGGCATCAACCGTTCCATCGCGCACCAGGCGGCGCAGGCCGATCTGGCGCAATCGTACTGGCAGGCGCTGCAGGCCATCGGCGACGCCAAGCTGCCGCCGGCGCTGGC
>CAZRXZ010000053.1:0-7324 GCA_964604095.1 uncultured Arenimonas sp.
TGCCCGGCTCCTCGCACAGGGTGCTGATGCGGCCCCAGGTGTAGTCGATGAGTTGGTCCGGCACCGCCAGCACGCGCGGGCCGTAGGCCTCGGTGATGCCGCCGACGGTGTTCACCGCCAGCACCCGGCGCGCACCCAGGTCGTGCAAGGCCTGCAGGTTGGCGCGGTAATTGACCTGATGCGGCGGCACGCCGTGGCCTTCGCCATGCCGGGCCAGGAACGCCACGGAACGGCCGCCGATGTCGGCGATGCGCACCGGGCCCGAGGGCCGGCCGTAGCGGGTTTCGGCGTCCACGCTGTCGCGCCAGGTCACGCCCGGCAGGCGGTAGACGCCGGTGCCGCCGATGACGGCCAATGCGATGTCGTCCATGGCGCTCAGACCTTCATCGCATAGATGCCCGGCAGGTTGCGGGCGTGTTCGTTGACGTCCATGCCGTAGCCGAACACGTAGCGGTCGGGTACGGTCAGGCCGATGTAGTCGGCTTTCAGGCCGGGCACGCAGCGCTCATGCTGCTTCACCGTCATCGCCGCGATCCTGACCTTGGTGGCGCCTTGGTCCTCGCACCAATCGCGCACGGCTTTCAGGGTATGGCCCTCGTCCAGGATGTCGTCCACCAGCAGCACCGCACGGCCTTCCAGCACCGCGCTCGGGCGGCGCAGCCAAGCCAGACCCGAGCCGCGGGTCTCGCCGTGGTAGCGGGTGGCATGCACGTAGTCGAATTCGGCGTCGATGCCCAACTGCAGCGCCAGGCGCGCGCCGAAGAACATGCCGCCGTTCATCAGGGTCAGGAATACCGGGAACTGGTCGTGGAAGTCCTTGCGGATCTTCTCGGCCATGCGGTCGATCGCCTGCTCCACCGCCTGCCGGTCGTACAGGCAATCGGACGCGGCCACCAGTTGTTCAAGGCTGTGTTTCATCAGACATGCTCCAAAGCGTGCAGGGCCGAACCGGCGGCCAGATAACGGGGATCCTCGGGCAACTCCGCCCAGGTGAACGCACGCGCGGCGCGCAGCGGATCGAGGCGCGCAAGCGGATAATCGCGCACGGCCATGGCCTCGACGGCATCCGGCACGCAGGCCGGTGGACAGGCCAGCACCGCATCGCAGCCGGCCGACAGATGCCGTTCGATGCGCGCGCGCACGCCGCCGGCGCTCTCCGCGGCGGCCATGCCGATGTCGTCGCTGAACACCACGCCGGTGAAGCCGAGGCGCTGCTTCAACATCGTCTGGATCCAGAACGGCGAATAGCCGGCCGGCTCCGGCGCCACCTGCGGATAGCGCACATGCGCCATCATCACCGCGTCGGCGCCGGCGGCCAGGCCGGCGCGGAACGGCACCAGGTCGAGCGCTTCGATCTCGGCCAGCGGCCGTTCGTCCACGGCGTCGTCGAAATGGGTATCGGCCAGCACCGAGCCATGACCGGGGAAATGCTTCAGGGTCGCGGCCATGCCGGCCTCGCGCAGGCCGGCCACGTAGGCGGCGATGAATTCCGCCACCGTCTCCGGCGCGGCGCTGAAGGCGCGGTTGCCGATGGCGAGGTTGCCGCGGCCCAGATCGGCCACCGGCGCGAAACTCAGGTCCAACCCGCTGGCGACCACTTCCGCCGCCATCAGATAGGCATGCGCTTTCGCCAAGGCCAAGGCCGCCGGCAGGCCGTGGCCGGCCGCGGCGCCGATTTCCTCGAGGCAGGGCAGCTTGGCGAAGCCCTCGCGGAAGCGCTGTACGCGCCCGCCCTCCTGGTCGACGGTGATCAACTGCGGCCGCGGCGCGCTGGCGCGGATGTCGGCGCACAGATCCTGCAGCTGCGCCTTGGACGCGAAGTTGCGCGCGAACAGGATGACCCCGGCCACGGCCGGATGCTGCAGATAGCCGCGCTCGGCGGCGCTCACGGTGTGGCCTTCCAGACCGATGATCAGCATGCCCTCTCCTCCTCGGTCCAGTGCGCGAACGGCCGGGCGGCCAAGGCCAGATTGTAATAGCGGCGCTCGTCGGTCACTTCGCGTCCGAGCCAGGACGGGCGCTCGAACGGCTCGTCGACGCGCGACAGCTCGATTTCGGCCACCACCAGCCCGGCGTTGTCGCCGCGGAATTCGTCGATTTCCCACAGATGCGCGCCGACCTGCACCAGATGCCGGACTTTGTCGATGCGGCCCTCGCAGGCCAAGGCCATCAAGGCCTCGGCGTCGGCCAGCGGAATCGGGTATTCGAACTCCTGGCGGCAGGCGCCGAGCTCGCGCGATTTGATGTTGAGGTTGGCCGCTTCGCCGCCGATGCGCACGCGCACCGAGCACCGCTCGCGGCCGGCGGCCACGGCCGAACCGTCGTTCAGATAGGCCTGCGCGATGCGCAGGGCATGGTGCGCCTGCGTGCGCCAGCCGTCGCCGGCCAACAGGAACTTGCGTTCGATCTCGACCGCCATCACACGGCCTCGAACACGGCGATCGACTCGACGTGCGCGGTCTGCGGGAACATGTCCATGGCGCCGGCGGCCACCAGCCGGTAGCCGCGTTCCTGCACCAGATACCCGGCGTCGCGTGCCAACGAGGCCGGATGGCAGGATACGTACACGATGCGGCCGACGCCGCGCAGATCGAGCTGTTTGAGCACCTCGATGGCGCCGGCGCGCGGCGGGTCGAGCAGCAGCTTGCTGAAGCGCTGGCCTTTCCAGAGCTGGGCGGACAGGTCCTGGGTCAGGTCGGCGGCGAAGAATTCGGCGTTGCCGATGCCGTTGCGTTCGGCATTGGCCTTGGCGCGCGCCACCAGGCCGTGGTCGCCCTCCACGCCCACCACCTGGCCGGCATGCTTGGCCAGCGGCAGGGTGAAGTTGCCCAGGCCGCAGAACAGATCGAGGATCACGTCGTCGGCGGTCGGCGCCAGCAGCTCGATGGCCTTGTCGATCATGCGCCGGTTCAGCGCGGCGTTGACCTGGATGAAGTCCAGCGGACGGAAGCTGAAGCGGATATCCTCGCCGAGGTCGAAGCCGAGCTCGGGGTAGCCTTCGCGGATCGGATGCACGGTGTGCACGCCGCCGGGCTGCAGGAAGACCTGCGCGTTTTGCGCCTCGCCGAAGGCCAGCAGCAGGGCCAGGTCCTCGGGCTGCAGCGGCGTCAGGTGACGGAACACCAAGGCCACCGGGCCGTCGCCTTGGATGAACTCCACCTGCGGAATTTCGCGCTTGGCCTGCATGGCGCCAATTAATTCGGTCAGCGGCACGATCAGGGCATCGACCGCCGGCACCACCGTGCGGCAACCGGCCAACTGCGCCACGAAGCGCGGATCGGTCTCGCGGAAGCCGACCAGCACGCCGCCCTTCTTCTCGACGTAACGCACCGAAAAACGGCCCTTGCGGCGGTAGCCCCAGGGCTCGGACACCATCGCCGGCAACACCGTCTCCGGCTGCACGTGCCCGATGCGCTGCAGGTTCTCGGTCAGGGTGCGCTGCTTGGCCTCGATCTGCCGCGCCGGGGCCAGATGCTGCAGCACGCAGCCGGAGCAGACGCCGAAATGCGGGCATTCCGGCGCGACGCGGTCCGGCGAGGCCTGCAGAACCTCCAGGGTCTTGGCTTCGTCGAAGTGGCGGTTGCGGCCGGTCTGCTGCGCGCGCACGCGTTCTGCCGGCAACGCGCCGCTGACGAACACGGTCTTGCCCTCGACCCGCGCGACCCCGCGGCCGTCATGGCTCAGGTCGATGATGTCGAGTTCGTATTCGCGTTTTGCTTTCCCGCCGCCTCGTGCCACAATGCCATTCCCGGATGTAAAACGCCATTTTCGCAGATTATCGGCCGCGGATGGGACCGCGGCCGGCACGAGGCCGCCATGACCGCCATCCTGTTGATCGAAGACGACGAGATCAGCCGCGCCTACCTCGGCGAGGCCATCGGCCGGCTGCCGGTGCGCTGGCAGGCCTGCGCCGGTTTCCGCGAGGCCGCCGAGGCGCTGGCGAACGCGCGCTTCGATTTGATCGTGTCCGACCTCAACCTGCCCGACGGCGACCTGTTCGGCGCCCTCGCCGGCTTTCCGGCCGGCGTGCCGGTGCTGGCCACCAGCGCCGAACTCGATGCCGGCACCCGGGGCCGCCTGCTGGCCGCCGGCGCGGCCGAGGCGCTGGCCAAACCGATGCCGGTGGCCGAGCTGCATGCGGCGATCCGCAGGCTTTGCAACCTGGACGACACCCCGCTATGGAGCCCGGACAAGGCGCTGCGCGCGCTGGCGCACAACCCGCAGGCGGTGGCCAGCCTGAAAGCCCTGTTCCGCGCCGAAGTGCCGTCGATGCTGGCTGCGGTGCGCGCGGCATTGGAGGCCGGCGACCGCAAGGCCCTGGGCGACGTGCTGCACAAGCTCAAGGCCAGTTGCGGCTTTCTCGGCGCCGAGCGCCTGCTGGCCGAATGCAAGGCCCTGGAAGCCGATCCGCAGGCCCTGGCGCGCTTCGAGCGCGCGTGCGCGGAAACCCTGGACGCTATTTGACGGCAGGCCGGCTCAGCTCGCCGATCATCTGCCAGCTGCGCGGCGGCGAGTTGCCGGCATGGGTGGCGATTTCGGCGTGCAGCACCCCGCGCAGCACCGCCATGGCCGGCCGCGAGGGCATTCGGTCGGCATTGAACGCGATCCAGTGCTCGCCGGCCAGCGCGCCGGGATCGTGCGCGCCGCAGGGCATCAGGCCCAGTTCCGGGTGTACGCGATAGTGCCGTTCAGGCGCCACGGCCTCGCCGCTGGCGGTGAACGACCACGGCGTGGCGAAGCCCAGATGGCCGATCAGGTCGCGCTCGAAACGGCGCACCAGCCAGGCCAACTCGCCCGGACCGGCCAATTCCGCGCGCGCCTGCAGCAGGCGTTGGTACAGCTCGTTGTCGGCGTCGTGGCGCGGGCACAGCTTCAGCACCAGCTCATTGAGGCAGAGCCCGGCCATCAGGCGCTCGCCGGCCAAGGCCAGCGGCGGCGGCAGGGCCTCGGATTGGGTCAGCGTGCCGAGCCCGGTCTTGAGCACGAAACTGGCCTTGATGTGCTGCAGCGGCTGCAGCTGGGCGCGCAGGATGTGGTTCTTGGCGCCGGTCACGCCCTTGGCGACCAAGGCCACGATGCCGTGGTCGCGGGTCAGCAGGTCGAGTTGCAGGCTGGTCTCGCGGTAGGCGCGCTTGTGCAGCACCAGAGCCGGCTGCCACTCGACGCGCATCAGTCGGTGTAGCCGAAACGGCGCAACGCGGCCTCGTCGTCGGACCAGCCGTCGCGCACACGGCACCAGGTTTCCAGGAACACCTTGGCGCCGAACAGTTTTTCCATGCCGATGCGGGCCGAGGTGCTGATCGCCTTCAGCTGCTGGCCGCCCTTGCCGATGACGATGGCCTTCTGGCCCTCGCGCTCCAGCCAGATCACCGCGCCGATGCGCAGCAGCGCGCCGTCGACCTCGAACTTCTCGATCTCGACCGTGGCCGAATACGGCAGCTCGTCGCCCAGGCGCTGCATCAGCTGCTCGCGCACCAGCTCGCCGGCCAGGAAACGCTGGCTCTTGTCGGTGATCTCGTCTTCGTCGTACAGCGGCTCGGATTCCGGCATATGCGCCAGCAGCGCCTTGACCAGGTCGGCGGTGCCCTTGCCCTTCAGCGCCGAAATCAGGTGCACGGACGCGAATTCGCGGCCGTCGGTGACGTCCTTGATGAACGGCAGCAGCGCGTCCTTGTCCTTGAGCTTGTCGATCTTGTTGATCGCCAGCAGCACCGGCACATCGGAATCCTTCAGCGCCTGGTAGGCCAACGTGTCGTCGCTGTGCCAGCGCCCGGCCTCGACCACCAGCACCGAGGCGTGCACGTCGCTGACCGCGCCGCGCGCGGCCCGGTTCATGTGCCGGTTCATCGCCCGGCTCTGCTTGGCGTGGATGCCGGGCGTGTCGACCAGCACCAGCTGGCCTTCCGGGAAGCTGGCGATGCCCAGCATGCGGTGCCGCGTGGTCTGCGGACGCGAGGACACGATGCTGATCTTGCTGCCGACCAGGTCGTTGACCAGGGTCGATTTACCCACGTTCGGGCGGCCGATCACGGCCACGAAGCCGGCGCGGTAGGCATGTGCGGGAGTACTGTCGTTCATTTGGCTTTTCCTAGCAGGACCAGGGCCTGCTGCGCGGCCTCGGCTTCGGCGGCTTTCACCGACGGACCGCGGCCTTGGGTGCGGATGGCGAGTTGCTCGATCAGGCATTCGGCCTCGAACACGCGCTCGTGCTCGCTGCCGGTGGCCTGCACCAGGCGGTATGCCGGCAAGGGATGCTGTTTGGACTGCAGCCATTCCTGCAGGCGGGTTTTCGGGTCCTTGCCGGCCGAGCGCGCCGGCACCAGCTGCAGGCGCGGCCCGAACCAGTCGGCCACCAGGCGGCGGGCGGCGTCGATGCCGGCGTCGAGATAGACCGCGGCGATCACCGCCTCGACCGCATCGGCCAGGATCGAGTCGCGGCGGTGGCCGCCGGTCTTGCGTTCGCCCGGCCCCAGCTGCAGGCGTTCGCCGAGCGCGCGTTCGCGGGCGATGTCGGCCAGCACCGGCTCGCGCACCAAGAGGGAGCGCGCCTGGGTCAGGTCGCCTTCGCTGGCGGCGGGGAATTTGGCGTACAGGGCCTCGGACACCAGCAGGCCGAGCACGGCGTCGCCCAGGAACTCCAGGCGCTCGTTATGCGGTTTTCCGGCGCTGCGGTGGCGCAGCGCCTGCTCCAGCAGGGCGGGATTGTTGAACCGGTCCAGCAACCGCTTACTCGACGCCCGGCTGCGCGGAGATCGGGAAGCTGCGCTCGAACTTGGCCACGAAATCGAGGTTGTACAGCAGCGGCTTGCGCACTTCGTAGTTCAGCTCCAGCGACTTGCCGGACGCGCCGTTGACCAGCTTGACGTTCTTGTCGAGGTCGATGCTGTCGACGTAGCTGATCTGGAAGCGGCGGTACAGGCTGTCCTTCAGCTGCGGCAGGCCCTGGTTCTGGGCGCCCGGGGCCTGGGTCACGGCCTTGATGTCGTTGACCGCGCTGAAGTATTCGGAATAGACCGGGAACAGGCGCATGGCCAGGAAGCCGAAGAAGGCCGCCAGCGCCAGGATGAGGATGAAACTGATCAGCGTCATGCCCTGTTGGGTGCGTTGCATGGTAAGGCTCTCCCGTTAGTCGATTTTGGTGCCGATGCGCGAAGGCTGGAAGCTGTCGGTGCAGAACCAACCCGAACAGTTGAGCCATATTACCATCGCCCGGCCGACGATGTTCCGCTCCGGCACGAAGCCCCACTCGCGGCTGTCGGCGCTGCGGTCGCGGTTGTCGCCCATCACGAAGTAATGGCCGGCCGGCACCGTCCAGCTGCCGTTG
>CAZRXZ010000054.1:0-7291 GCA_964604095.1 uncultured Arenimonas sp.
CTGCTGTTCGCCTGGAAGGTGGCGATGTACGTCAAGTCGAACGCCATCGTGTTCGCCAAGGACGGCCGCACCGTCGGCATCGGCGCCGGCCAGATGAGCCGGGTGATCAGCGCCCGCATCGCCGGCATCAAGGCCGGCGACGCCGGCCTGGCGGTGCCCGGCGCGGTGATGGCGTCCGACGCCTTCTTCCCGTTCCGCGACGGCATCGACACCGCCGCCGCGTCCGGCATCAGCGCCATCATCCAGCCCGGCGGCTCGATGCGCGACGGCGAGGTGATCGACGCCGCCAACGAGCACGGCATCGCCATGGTGTTCACCGGCCGCCGCCACTTCAAGCACTGAGGAAACGCCCATGAAAGTCCTCGTCATCGGATCCGGCGGCCGCGAACACGCCCTGGCCTGGCGCCTGGCGCAATCGCCGCGCGTCACGGAAGTGCTCGTCGCGCCCGGCAACGCCGGCACCGCACGCGAGCACAAATGCCGCAACGTCGCGGTTTCGGTTACCGACATCGACGGTCTGCTGGCCTTGGCGCAAGCCGAGAACGTGGCGTTCACCCTGGTCGGCCCGGAGGCGCCGCTGGTGCTGGGCGTGGTCGACCTGTTCCAGGAACACGGCCTGCGCATCTTCGGCCCGCGCCGCGCCGCCGCGCAATTGGAAGGCAGCAAGGCCTTCGCCAAGGATTTCCTGGCCCGCCACGGCATCCCGACCGCGCACTACGCGGTGTTCGAGGACGAAGCCGCGGCGCTGGCGCACGTCGAACACGTCGGCGCGCCGATCGTGATCAAGGCCGACGGCCTGGCCGCCGGCAAGGGCGTGGTGGTGGCGATGACACTGGACGAAGCCAAGGCCGCGATCACCGACATGCTCGGCAACAACCAGTTCGGCGAAGCCGGCGCGCGCGTGGTGGTCGAGGAGTTCCTGTCCGGCGAAGAGGCCAGCTTCATCTCGATGGTGGACGGCCGCAGCGCGCTGCCGATGGCCACCAGCCAGGACCACAAGCGCGTGGGCGACGGCGACACCGGCCCGAACACCGGCGGCATGGGCGCCTATTCGCCGGCGCCGGTGGTGACGCCGGACGTGCACGCGCGGGTGATGCGCGAGGTGGTCGAACCGACCGTGCGCGGCATGATCGCGGACGGCATGCCGTTCACCGGCTTCCTGTACGCCGGGCTGATGATCGACGACGCCGGCGCGCCGAAGGTGATCGAGTTCAACGTGCGCTTCGGCGACCCGGAAACCCAGCCGGTGATGCTGCGCCTGCGGTCCGACCTGAGCGAGCTGGTCGAGGCCGCCATCGACGGCCGCCTGCACGAGACCGAGGCGCACTGGGATCCGCGCCCGGCGCTGGGCGTGGTGATGGCCGCCGAACACTACCCGGGCACGCCGCGCACCGGCGACGTGATCCACGGCCTGGACGCCGACGCGCCGCCGGACAGCAAGCTGTTCCACGCCGGCACCCGGCTGGAAGACGGCCACGTACTGACCGCCGGCGGCCGCGTACTGTGCGCCACCGCGCTCGGCGCCAGCGTGGCCGAGGCGCAGGAAACCGCCTACGCCCTGGCCGGGCAAGTCGCGTGGCTGGGCGAATTCCACCGCAGCGACATCGGCTGGCGCGCCATCGAACGCGAGCGCGGCTGAGTCGGCTATAGTGGGCGCTGGAACCCCGCACGCGCACCCATGGCCCACTCCCAATTCGAGCTGCTGAAGCAGCGCCGCTTCCTGCCGTTCTTCCTGACCCAGGCGCTGGGCGCGTTCAACGACAACGTGTTCCGCAACGCCATGCTGGCCCTGATGGTGTACCAGATGGGCCTGAGCACCGAGCAGTCCGCGCTGTACGCCAACCTGGCGCCGGCGCTGTTCATCCTGCCGTACTTCCTGTTCTCGGCCACCGCCGGGCAGATCGCGGAGAAGGTCGAGAAGGCCAAGCTGATCCGCATCACCACCGCCATGGAAATCGGCATCATGAGCCTGGCGGCCTTCGGCTTCGTGTACGGCCTGCCGAACCTGCTGTTGTTCTGCCTGTTCCTGACCGGCGTGCAATCGACCCTGTTCGGCCCGGTAAAGTACGCCATCCTGCCGCAGGTGCTGGCGCCGGAAGAGCTCACCGGCGGCAACGGCCTGGTCGAGATGGGCACGTCGATTTCGATCCTGGTCGGCATGATCGCCGGCATGTCGCTGCTGATGATTCCCGGTTACGGTCCGCAGGCCGCGGCCGCGGCCATGATCGGCCTGGCGGTCGCCGGCCATCTGGTCAGCCGCGCCATCCCCACGGCGCCGGCCATCGCGCCGGCGCTGCGCATCAACCCCAACATCCTGGCCGAATCGCTGCACGTGCTGCGCATGGTGCGCCACGACAACACCGTGCGGCGCGCGGTGTTCGGCGTCAGCTGGTTCTGGTTCGTCGGCACCCTGCTCAGCGCGCAGCTGCCGAACTACGCCAAGCTGCACCTGGGCGGTTCCGAATCGCTCAACCTGCTGGCGCTGGCGCTGTTCTCGGTCGGCACCGGCGTGGGCTCGCTGTGGTGCGAGAAGCTCTCGCAGCGCACGGTCGAGATCGGCCTGGTGCCGCTGGGCGCGCTGGGCATGAGCGTGTTCTGCGCGGACCTGTACTTCGCCCGTCCGGGCCTGGCGCCCGAAGCCGGCATCACCCTGGCGCAGTTCTGGCAGCAGGCCGGCAGCTTCCGCATCATGGCCGACCTGGCCCTGATCGGCCTGTTCGCCGGCTTCTTCATCGTGCCGCTGTTCGCCCTGATCCAAAGCCGCACCGAGAAGCACCACCTGTCGCGCGTGATCGCCGGCATGAACATCCAGAACGCGGCCTTCATCGTCTGTGCCGCGGCCACCGGCATCGCGCTGCAGCGCTTCGCCGGTTTCAGCATCCCGCAGATCTTCCTGCTGCTGGCCGTGCTCAACCTGGCCGCGCTGGCGTACCTGCTGGTGCTGGTGCCGGAATTCTTCCTGCGCTTCCTGGCCTGGATCTACATCCGCGTCATGTACCGCGTGGAGGTGCACGGCGTGGAGCGGCATGTGCCGGACGAGGGCCCGGCGCTGCTGGTATGCAACCACGTCAGCTACATGGACGCGCTGCTGCTGTCCAGCGCGGTGCCGCGCCCGATCCGTTTCGTGATGTACTACCGCATCTTCAACACCCCGTTCGCGCGTTGGGCGTTCAAGGCCGCCAAAGCCATTCCCATCGCCGGCCGGCACGAGGACCCGGAGCTGATGGCGCGTGCCTTCGCCGAAGTCGACCAGGCCTTGGCCGACGGCGAGCTGGTGTGCATCTTCCCCGAAGGCCGGCTGACGCCGGACGGCGAGATCGGGCCGTTCAAACCCGGCCTGGAGCGCATCCTGGCCGCGCGCCCGGTGCCGGTGGTGCCGATGGCGATCCGCGGCATGTGGGCCAGCATCTTCAGCCGCAGCGGCCTGCTCAACACCCTGCGCCTGCCCAGCCGCCTGCGCGCGCACGTCATCATTCTGGCCGACGCGCCGGTGGACGGCGCCACGGCCCGGGCCGCGGCGTTGGAAGACAACGTGAAAGCGATGCGCGGCGAGTGGGCCTGAGCCGAACGCTCAGGGCTCGGCGCTGCTCATCATCAGGAAGCCGGACAGCGCGGCGTTGTCCGGCGCCAGCTCGGGCGGCAGCAGCGCCCGCATCTCACGCAGGCAATCGCGGTAGCGGGCATAGAACGCGAAATCCGGCCGCGGCCGGTAGTCCAACCCGGCCAGCCCGAAATGGGCGATGACGCGCTTGGCGGTGGTCGGTTTGATGAACACCTCGTCCTGCGGTCGGTAATACAGCAGCAGGGCGGTGATGATCGGCCACTTGGCGACCTTGCCGCGCGCCAGCAACCGCACCATGTCTTCGAAGCCCGCGGCCTGCTCGCCGTGCAGCAGCGCCTGCAGCGCGTCGGCGAAAGCCTGCCGGCCGTCGCTGTCGAGGCTGCGCAGGTAGTTGCGGAACGCCGGCTTCTCGAACAGCGACACCACCGAGGATTGGCCGATCAGGGTGACGGCGTCGTCGACGATCTTCTGCGGCCGCGCGAAGCACGCCGCGGCGAAGGCCGTCTGCGCGAACGCGCTGCGCTTGGCGACCGCGTGCTTCATGCCCACGGCGCGCAGTTCGGGATCCAGGAAACCGGCGGGATAGCGCAGCAGGAAGCGGCGCTGCGCCTCTCTCAGCCGGCGCGCGTCCACGCTCAGTTGACCAAACCGGCCAGCACGAACACCGCCAGCAGCGCCAGCCACAGCAGCAGCATGCGCCAGGCCAGGCTGAGCGCGTCGCGCAGCTCCAGCAAGGCCGGCCCGGAAGACGGGCCGTCGATGGCGTCGGCCTCCTCGTCGGCCAGTTCCGACGCCACGCTGGCGGTGGCGGCGGCGGCCAGGAAGGCGTAATCGGCGCGCAGGCCGCCGTTGGCGTACCAGGCGCGCCAGACCTGCACGACCTTGTCGAAATTGGCGGCCAGGGCCATCGCCAACGTCATCAGATGCGCCGGCGGGCAATGCGCGACATTCAGGCAACGGGCAGCGGCCTCGCGCAGCGGCGCCGGCAAGGCCATCTCGTGTTTGTGGTGCACCAGCAGATACAGCAGGCGATAGGCCAAGGCACCGCCCGGACCGAGCAGCAGGAACCAGAACAGCACCGCGAACCAGCGCGTCAGCGCGTTCTCGAACACCGCCGCGACCGCCACCGGACCGTCCAGCGACACCGCCTGGCCTTCCTCGTACAAGGCCTTGGCGGCCTGCTCCTTGGCGTCCAGGCCGGACGCGTCGAGCACGGCGTTGACATCCAGGTCGAGATCGCGCGGACCCCAGGTGTACAGCAGCGCGGCCATGGCGAGCAGGAACGCGAGCAGACCGGACAGATACGAGAGCGCCCACACCGACAGGCCCAGCACCGCGGCCGGCAGCGCGACCGCCAAGGCCAAACCGCCATAGCCTTGCCGGACGGGGCTATCGGCATCCTGCGGGCGCAGGAATTCCAGCCAGCGTTCGAACCAGGAAAAATCCCGCCAACGGCTCACCTGCGGTACGACGTGCCCGATCAGCAAGGCCGCCAACACCGCCATCACGGTCCAGGTCATGGGTCATCCCCTCCGGAATCAGGGCTTAGTATGCCAAAAATCCCGTACCTCGGGCCCGGCCGCGAGCCAGCGCTCGATCAGGTAGCGCGAGATCGACAGCGCATCCGGCAACTGCAGTTCGCCGGCCTCGACCGCCGCGCGCAGCTCCGCGCGCGACAGCCAGCGTGCGGCCTGCAGCTCCTCGCTGATGCGGATCGGCTGCATCGGCGCGTACACGTCGCAGCCGACCATCAGCACCATCGGCATCGGCCAGGGCTGCGAAGCCACGTAGCGCACGCGCTCGGCGCGCACGCCGGACTCCTCCCAGACCTCGCGCACGGCGGTCTGCTCCGGGGTTTCGCCGGGCTCGACGAAGCCGGCCAGCAGCGACCAGCGCTTCTCCGGCCACGCCGCCTGGCGGCCGAGCAGCAGGTGCTCGCCGTCGCTGACGCACATGATGGTGGCCGGATGCGTCTGCGGATAGACCACCAGGCCGCAGTTGCCGCAGGCGGCGCTGTAGCCGGCGCTCTTGAGCTCGGTGAGGCCGCCGCAACGGCCGCAATACCGCGACTGCGACTGCCAGTGCAATAGCGCCTTGGCCTGTGCGAACAGGCTGGCCTGCCAGGCCGGCCAATCGACCGCGGCGGCGCGTACGCCGACGGTTTCCGACGGCGTGAAGCCGGCCGACTCCAACGGCAAGGCGAAATAGGCCTGCGCGTCGTGGTGCCCGAGATAGGTGGCGGTGTCCGGACGGCACGGCGAAATCCGCTCGGCCGCCTGCAGCAGATCGCCGCCGGCCGGCCGGCAGGCCTCGCCCTTCTCGTTCAGCACCAACACGCGCGCGCCCTGCCAACGCCGGTCCAGCACCGCCGGATCGCCGCGCTCGGGTTCCGCGCGGTCGACGCCGGGATGGCGGAAGGCGAAGCCGTCCATCATGCCGAGAAACTGCTGCCGCAACCGCAGGTGGTCTTGGCGTTGGGATTGCGGATCACGAACTGCGAGCCCTGCAGGCTTTCGCGGTAATCGACCTCAGCGCCGACGAGGTACTGCAGGCTGAGCGGATCGACGATCAGGGTGACGCCGTCGCGTTCGACCGACAGGTCGTCCTCTTCGCATTGCTCGTCGAAGCTGAAGCCGTATTGGAAGCCCGAACAGCCGCCGCCGGTGATGTACACGCGCAGCTTCAGCGCCGGATTGCCTTCCTCGGCGATCAGGCTGGCGACCTTGGCCGCCGCCGAAGCGGTCAGCTGCAGGGGCGCGTCAACGGTCTGGTAGGTCGGTTCGCTCATGGCATGCCTCGGGCCGTTCTCAGGCCGCGGTGTGGTCGTGGATCAATTGGCCGCTGACGGCGGCGCCGGCGGTGATTTCCAGCAGGCGGTAATGGACATTGCCTTGAATGCGGGCGGTTTCGGTCAATTCAACCCGTTCGCTGCAGTGCAGGTCGCCCAGCAACTGGCCGGAAATGACCGCCTTCGGAGCCTGGATGGCGCCCTCGATGACGCCACCGGCCGCCAGCGTCAGCAGGGAGTCGGCGCCTTCCTCGGCGATGACCTTGCCGAACACCTTGCCTTCGATGTACAGCCCGCCGCTGAACTGCAGATCGCCGCGGATGACCACCTGCGGCCCGATCAAGGTCTCGACCCGGTCCGAACCGTTGGCCGAGAGCCGGTTTTTCTTGCTTCCCAACATCGTGTAATGCCTCTTGGATGGATTGTGCGGATTATTGCGCCGGCGCGGCGGCCGGCTTGGCCGGACGCCAGTCGAACACCTGCTCGCGCGTGCCGGAACTGCCGTTGACGCTGACGCGGACACGCTGCGGCGTGAAACCGGCCGGCAACAGGATGCTGCCTTCCAGCTGCTGGAAGTAGCGGAAGGCGAATTTCTGCCCGGTCGAACCGGGGCTGCCGACCAAGGTACCCCATTCCACGCGTTTGAGCTTGCCGCCCTGCACGCCCTCGATGCCGAAACGCATCAGGCCGCTGGTGACGCCGCCGCGGTTGATGTTCTGGGTCAAGGTGACGGTGTAGCGCCAGGCGCCGCCCGCATCGGGCGCGAATTCGGCATCGTGCACGCTCAGGCCGTGCCGGCGGCCGCCGGCGCCGACCAGGCGCTCGTAGAAGTCCAGGTCGGCCTTCAGCCCGGCGATCTGTTCTTCCTTCTCGGCCAGGCTGTCCTGCACCTGGTTGTTGGCGCTGCGCGAGATGAACTCGGCGCGCTCGGCGTTGGCCAG
>CAZRXZ010000055.1:0-2041 GCA_964604095.1 uncultured Arenimonas sp.
TCGTGCACCTCGGCCATCGCGGCCGGTCGGCGCTGGAACTGGCGCTCCAGATGCAGCAGGTTGAGCGCGATGCGGGTGATGGCGTTGTCGCGTCCGCCTTCGCCCAGCAGTTGCGCGCTCAGGCGTTTCAGGCCGGGCTTGAGCTGGTGCCGGTTGCCGTACACGCTTTCGGCATCGGCGGCGTCGAACGCGAACAGGCTGTTGATGCAGGTCGCCAGCGGATCGGTCTGGGCCTGGCCTTGGTTGGCCATCAGCTGGACCTGTTCGACCGCCTGCAACAGGGCGGCGAGGGCGATGATGCGGTCTTTCATGGCAGTTCACCGTGTCGTAAGCGGGTTTCGAGCGGGGCGTCGGTCTCGGCGATCACCGCGCCGCCCAGGCAGACGTCGCCGCGGTACAGCACCAGCGACTGTCCGGGCGTGACCGCGCGCTGCGGCGCGTCGAACGCGACGTCGAGCGTACCGTCGGCCAGCACCTGCACCGTGCAGTCGACGTCCTGCTGGCGGTAGCGGGTCTTGGCGGTGCAGCGGAATTCGTCGCCGGGCGCCGTACCGGAAATCCAATGCGCGGTCTCGCTGCGCAGGCGGCGCGAATGCAGCCAGTCCGAATCGATGCCTTGGTCGACGTACAGCAGGTTGCGCGCGATGTCCTTGCCGACCACGAACCAGGGCGCCGCCGGCCGGCCGCGCACGCCGCCGATCTGCAGGCCCTCGCGCTGGCCGAGCGTGTAATAGAACACGCCGGCGTGCCGGCCCACGTCCTGGCCGTCGACGCTGCGGATGGCGCCGGGCTGGGCCGGGATGTACTGCGACAGGAAATCGCGGAAGTCGCGTTCGCCGATGAAGCAGATGCCGGTGGAATCCTTCTTGCGCGCGGTGCCCAGGCCGGCGGCCAGCGCCAGTTCGCGCACCTGCGCCTTGGGCAGGTGGCCGATCGGGAACAGGGTGGCGGCCAGTTGCGTCTGGCCGAGCTGGTGCAGGAAGTAGGTCTGGTCCTTGCCGGCGTCCGCGCCGCGCACCAGCTGGAACTGCCCATCGCGTTCGCGCACCTGCGCGTAGTGGCCGGTGGCGATGCGCTCGGCGCCGAGCGCGCGGGCTTCGTCCAGGAAAGTCTTGAACTTGATCTCGCGGTTGCACAGCACGTCCGGGTTCGGCGTGCGTCCGGCGCGGTATTCGGCCAGGAAATGCGCGAACACCTCCGACCAGTAGGTCTTGGCGAAGTTGCGCGAATAGAACGGGATGCCCAGCTTGCCGCAGACGGCGAGGGCGTCCTTGCGGTCCTCCTCGGCGCGGCATTCGCCGTTGTCGTCCTCGTCCCAGTTCTGCATGAACAGGCCGGAGACCTCGAAGCCGGCCTGCTTCAGCAACAACGCGCTGACCGAGGAATCGACGCCGCCGGATACGCCGAGCATCACCTTCATGGCCGCGCTCACAGGCTCTGCAGGATCGACAGCGGATGCCGTCGGCCGTCGAGGTAGTCGCGCACGGTGCGCCAGACCAGCGGGCTGCGGTGGCGCGCGGACAGGGCCTGGATGGCGTCCGGGCTCAGCCAGTGCGCGGCGATGATGCCTTCATCCAGCGCGCGCTCCGGCACATGCGCCAGCGGCGCGGCGGCGAAGGCCATGCGCAGGTACTGGCGGCCGGTCTCCGGCGCCTTCCATTGATAGGCGCCGATGAACGCCTGCGGCTCGACCCGCCAGCCGGTTTCTTCCAGGGTTTCGCGCACCGCGGCCTGCACGATCGATTCGTCCGGCTCCAGATGGCCGGCCGGCTGGTTGAACACGGCGGCGCCGGCCACGCGCTCTTCGACCATCAACAGCAGGCCGTCGCGTTCGACCACGGTCGCCACGGTGACGTCGGGTTGCCAGAATTGTCCGGAACGGTAGCTCATGCGCGGGATATGGGGCCGGAATGCCGGGTCGGCAATGGCGTATTATCGCCGATTTGCCGGCCCTTGTATTTTGCCCGCCCTTGCCCTATTTATAGCCCATGAGCGAAAGAAAGGACATCGAGCGCAGCGGCGGCACGGGCATCGTGCTGGA
>CAZRXZ010000055.1:2141-3813 GCA_964604095.1 uncultured Arenimonas sp.
CCATGAGCGAAAGAAAGGACATCGAGCGCAGCGGCGGCACGGGCATCGTGCTGGATCCGGCGCGCGCAGAAACCGCGCCGCCCGGGCGTTTCCAGGTGCTGCTGCTGAACGACGACTTCACCCCGATGGACTTCGTGGTGTACGTGCTGCAGGAGTTCTTCGCGATGAACCAGGAGAAGGCGACCCAGGTGATGCTGCAGGTGCACACCCGCGGGCGGGCGGCGGCCGGCGTGTATTCGCGCGAGGTCGCTGAATCCAAAGTAAACCAGGTCAACGACTTTTCACGCCGGAACCACCACCCTCTGTTAAGTATTATGGAACCGCTGCAGTAAAGGCGCAGGAGCCGAACATGTTCAGCAAGGAACTCGAAGTCTCGATCGGACAGTGCTACAAGCAGGCGCGCGAGTCGCGGCATGAATTCATGACCGTCGACCACCTGCTGCTGGCGCTGCTCGACAACGCCTCGGCGGCCGGCGTTCTGCGCGCCTGCGGCGCCGACCTCGATGCGCTCGGTGCCGGTCTGCGCCAGGCCATCGAAGACAACGTCTCGGTGCTGCCGGAAGGCGACGCGCGCGACACCCAGCCGACGCTCGGCTTCCAGCGCGTGCTGCAACGCGCGGTCTACCACGTGCAGTCCTCCGGCAAGAAGGAGGTCAACGGCGCCAACGTGCTGGTGGCGATCTTCAGCGAGAAGGATTCGCACGCGGTGTACCTGATGCAGCGGCAGGACGTGACCCGCCTCGACGTGGTCAACTACCTGTCGCACGGGGTGGCCCGCGGCAACGAGCCGGCGGACGAGCCGGTGGAGGACAACCGCGCCGCCGACGGCGAAGGCGAGGGCAAGAGCAACGCCTTGGCCGAGTACGCCGCCAACCTCAACGAGCTGGCGCTGGAAGGCCGCATCGATCCGCTGATCGGGCGCGAAGAGGAGGTGGAGCGCACCATCCAGGTGCTGTGCCGCCGCCGCAAGAACAACCCGCTGTACGTCGGCGATCCCGGCGTCGGCAAGACCGCCATCGCCGAAGGCCTGGCCTGGCGCATCGTCGAAGGCCGCGTGCCGGAGGTGCTGCAGTCGGCGGTGATCTGGTCGCTCGACCTGGGCGCGCTGGTGGCCGGCACCAAATACCGCGGCGATTTCGAGAAGCGGCTCAAGGCGGTGCTGGCGCAGCTGAAGAAAGAGCCGGGCGCGATCCTGTTCATCGACGAGATCCACACCATCATCGGCGCCGGTTCGGCCTCCGGCGGCACCATGGACGCCTCCAACCTGATCAAGCCGGTGCTGCAGAACGGCGAGCTGCGCTGCATCGGTTCGACCACCTTCCAGGAATACCGCGGCGTGTTCGAGAAGGACCGCGCGCTGGCGCGCCGGTTCCAGAAGATCGACGTCACCGAGCCGAGCCTGAGCGAGGCGGTGGCCATCCTGAACGGCCTTAAGCCGCGCTTCGAATCGCATCACAGCGTCACCTACGACGCCGACGCGATCCAGGCCGCGGTCGACCTGTCGGTCAAACACATCACCGACCGCCTGCTGCCGGACAAGGCCATCGACGTCATCGACGAGGCCGGCGCCCGCCAACGCCTGCTGCCGGAAGACAAACGCAAGTCGGTGATCGACCTGGAGGAGACCAGCGTCCGCTCGGTCGAAAAGCTCGGCGAGGTGCCGGACTGGCTG
>CAZRXZ010000055.1:3823-7230 GCA_964604095.1 uncultured Arenimonas sp.
CGGACAAGGCGATCGACGTCATCGACGAGGCCGGCGCCCGCCAGAGCCTGCTGCCTGAAGGCGCAAGCAAATCGGTGATCGACATGGAGGAGATCGAGCTGATCGTCTCGAAGATGGCGCGCATCCCGGCCAAGCAGGTGTCGGCGTCCGACAAGGACGTGCTGCGCAACCTCGACCGCAACCTGAAGATGCTGATCTTCGGGCAGGACCCGGCCATCGAGACCCTGGTCTCGGCGATCAAGCTGGCGCGTTCCGGCCTGGGCCATCCGGAGCGTCCGACGGCAGCTTCCTGTTCGCCGGCCCGACCGGCGTCGGCAAGACCGAAGTCACCCGTCAGCTGGCCATGCAGTTGGGCGTCGAACTGGTGCGTTTCGACATGTCCGAGTACATGGAGGCGCATTCGGTCAGCCGTCTGGTCGGCGCGCCGCCGGGCTACGTCGGCTTCGACCAGGGCGGCCTGCTGACCGAGAAGATCGTCAAGACCCCGCACTGCGTGCTGCTGCTCGACGAGATCGAGAAGGCGCATCCGGACGTGTTCAACATCCTGCTGCAGATCATGGACCGCGGCGTGCTGACCGACACCAACGGCCGCGAGGCCAACTTCAAGAACGTGGTGATCGTGCTGACCACCAATGCCGGCGCCCAGGTGGCGGCCCGCCGCTCGATGGGTTTCGTCGAGCAGAACCATACCACCGACGCCATGGAGGCGATCAAGAAGCTGTTCACGCCGGAGTTCCGCAACCGGCTCGACGCCATCGTGCAGTTCCAGGCGCTGGCGCCGGACCACATCCTGCGCGTGGTCGACAAGTTCCTGATCGAGCTGGAGGCGCTGCTGCACGAGAAGCGCGTGGTGCTGGGCGTGACCCCGGAAGCGCGCCAATGGCTGGCCGAGAACGGCTTCGACGCCGCGATGGGCGCGCGCCCGATGGCCCGCCTGATCCAGGACCGCATCAAGCGCCCGCTGGCGGACGAACTGTTGTTCGGCGCGCTGGTCAACGGCGGCCGTGCCACGGTCGCGGTCAGCGGAAACGAATTGGTGGTGAGCGCCTTGCCGGAAGCCGAGCGCCTGCTGGCGGCGCCGGTCGAGCCGTGATTACTTGGCGCGGTAGGTGATGCGGCCCTTGGTCAGGTCGTAGGGCGTCATTTCGACCTTGACCTTGTCGCCGGTCAGGATCCGGATGTAGTTCTTGCGCATTCTGCCGGAAATGTGCGCCGTAATCACGTGTCCGTTCTCCAGTTTGACGCGGAACATGGTGTTGGGCAGGGTTTCCAGTACGGTGCCGTCGAATTCAATGGAATCGTCTTTAGACATTCAGAATGGGTGCTTGGGTTGAAATAAGGCGCCATTTTGACAGGTTTGGCCGATAAGTGCAAAGCGCGCCGCCGCCGTTCAGCCCGTGTAATTCCGGAACGTGCGGCCCGGGAAGGCCTCGGACCAGCAACCGTCCCGACCGGGCAGCGCGCAGTCGTCCCGCAGCAGACGCAGATAATCCGCTCGGGGCATCGCCTGTCCGCCGAGCAGGGCCAGATGCGGGTTGTACAGCTGGGCGTCGATCCAGCGCCAGCCCCAGTCGGCCAGGGTCCGGCCGAGCGCGTACAGCGCCAGCGCCGAGGCCTGGCTGCGCAGGCTGAACATGCTTTCGGCGCAGAACACCCGGCCGACGGCCAGGCCGTACAGGCCGCCGACCAGTTCATCGCCTTCGTATATCTCGATGCTGTGGCCGTAGCCGAGTTCATGCATCGTGCGGTACGCGTCGCGCATCGCCGCGTCGATCCAGGTGCCGTGCGATCCGGCCCGCGGCGCGTCGGCGCAATGCCGCACCACGGCATCGAACGCGGTATCGGCGCGAACCCGCCAATCCATCCGGCGCAGCACGCGTTGCCGGCTCCGGCCCAGATGCACGTTGCCCGGCACGAAGCCGTAGCGCGGATCAGGGCTCCACCAGAGGATCGGCTCGCCCGGGTTGTACCACGGGAAAATGCCTTGCCGGTAAGCGCCGAGCAACCACGTCGGCGACAGCCCGCCGCCCCAGGCCAGCAGGCCTTCGGGTTCGCGCAGGGCCGTTTCCGGCGGCGGAAACGCGCCGGGACGGTCGATATCCAATGACGGCAGGCGGATCGGGCTCACGCGTAGGGCCCTTTGGCTTCGGCGTGCCGGCGATACTGGTCGACCGCCTCGCGTTCGGACGCGCACCAGGGCGCCAAGGCCTGCGCGAAGCGCGCATTGGCGACCCAATGCCGGCTGCCGGTGGCGGCCGGCAGGAATCCGCGCGCGATCTTGTGTTCGCCGCCGGCCCCGGGCTCGAAGCGCGGCAGGCCTTCGCGCAGGCAATACGCGATGCCTTGGTAATAGCAGGTTTCGAAATGCAGCCCCGGCGCGTCCTCGGTGCTGCCCCAATAACGCCCGTACAGGGTGTCGCGGCCGCGCAGGCACAGGGCGCCGGCCCGCACCGCGCCGTCGCGTTCGGCCAGGATCAACACCAGTTGCCGGGGCATCGCGCGCGCCAGGTGGCGGAAGAAGTCGAGGGTCAGGGCCGGGGCGTTGCCGTAATCGGCGAAGGTGCGCAGGTAGAAGCCGTGCATCGCGGCCAGTTCGCCCTCGTCGGCTTCGTCACCGTGCCGGATGCGGAAACGGTAGCCGGCGGCGGCCACCTGCGCGCGCTCCTGGCGGATGTTCTTGCGCTTCTTGGCCTTCAGGGCGGCGAGGAAGGCATCGAAATCCGGCCAGCCGCGGTTGCGCCAATGGAACTGCACATCTTCGCGGGCCAGCCACTCCGTGCCGAAAGCCGGTTGTTCCGGCTCCGGCAGGAAATTGACGTGCACCGAAGACAGGCCGTCGCCGCGCGCGCGTTCGACGATGCCGGCCAGCAGCTCATCGCGTGCCGTCGCATCCACGGCCAGCAGGCGCGGCCCGGTGACCGGCGTGTAGGGAATGCCGATCAGCCACTTCGGATAATAGCGGCCGCCGGCCCGCCGGTAGGCCTCGGCCCAGACCTGGTCGAACACGAACTCGCCGTGCGAATTGGTTTTCAGGTAGCCCGGCGCGGCCGCGACCAGCCGGCCGCCGCGCCACAGCGTGGCGTGGCGGGCGCGCCAGCCCCAGTCGGGATTCAGGCAATCGGTACGCTCCAGGCCGGCGAGGAAGGCATGCGCCAGAAACGGATTGCCGCCGTCGTGCAGGGCATCCCAGTCGCCGGCATCGAGCGCCGAAAGGGAATCGAGCGGCCTGAAACCGTCCATGCGCCGGGCCAGGCCGCCTGCGGTCAGGCGTCCTTGTCGAGGAACTTCTCGGCGTCGAGCGCGGCCATGCAGCCGAAACCGGCCGAGGTGATGGCCTGTCGGTAGACCTGGTCGGCCACGTCGCCGGCGGCGAACACGCCCGGCACCGAGGTGGCGGTGGCGCCGCC
>CAZRXZ010000056.1:0-5970 GCA_964604095.1 uncultured Arenimonas sp.
TGCCGTTCATCCGCCGGGTCACCGCCATGTCGGAGGCCTACGACGACCATCTGGACGAGCTGATCCGCGCCGCGTTCCCGAATGCGGTGCCGGTGGTCACCTACAGCTCGGTCGAGCTCGGCTTCATCGCCATCCGCTGCCCGCACCGGCCGGAAAACTACCACGTGATGGCGCACAAGCTCGGCGTGGAGATCCTGGACGCGCAGGGCCAGCCCTGCCCGCCCGGGCAGCTCGGGCAGGTGGTGGTCACCGACTATTTCAACCGGCATAGCACCCTGATCCGCTACGCCTTGGGCGATCTGGCCGAAACCGCGGTCTGCGGCTGCGGCCGCATCCGGCTGCCCGCCATCACCCGCATCGCCGGCAAGATGCGCGGCCTGTTGCGTAAGCCCGACGGCAGCCAGATGCTGTTCACCCGCCTGTCGCCGGTGTTCCGCGATTCGCCCGAGATCCGCCAGTTCCAGGTGGTGCAGCACGCGCTGGCGCGCTTCACCGTGCGCGCCGTGAAGCGCGGCGAAGCCGATTGCGCGCCGTTCGAGACGCGCGTGCGCGAGCGGTTCCTGGCCGAATTCGGCCAAGACACCGAACTGCGCTTCGATTACCTGGACACCATTCCGCGTACCGCCGGCGGCAAGTACTTCGCCGCCCTGTGCGAGATTCCGGAGAACGCCGCATGAGCACGCCGGTCGAATTCCACCGCGAGGCCATCGCCTTGGCCTTGGCCGAATCCGGCCGTCTGTGCGCCGGCACGCCGGGCGGCGACTGCGCCTGGTACCACGGCAGCTGGCCGGTGCTGAAGGGCTTGGGCGTGTTCGTCAGCCTGAAGTCCGACGACGATTTCCTGCTGCCGCAGCTGCGCGCGGCCATCGCCGCCGGCGCGCGCCGGGTGCTGGTGTCCGGCACCGCCGACGCCGGCATGCTGGCGCGCCTCGCCGCCTGCCTGCCGGAAGCGCCGGACCTGGACATCACCGTGCTCGACTGCTGCGCCACGCCGCTGGCGCTTTGCCGGCAATACGCGGCGCTGTCCGGCTTCGGCATCCGCACCGTGCAGGCCGACATCCTGGATTACCGCGATGCCGATGGTTTCGACCTGGTTTGCACGCACTCTTTTTTGACCTTCTTCGACGCCGACGCGCGCCGTGTCCTGGTGCGGCGCTGGTTCGAACTGCTGCGTCCCGGCGGCACGGTGCTGACCGCGCAGCGGGTGCGCCCCGGCGAAACCGAGGCGCTCACCCGTTATCCGGCCGAGGAAGTGGCGGCCCTGCAGGATGCCGCCGAGCGGCTCTGCCGCGAACGCGGCGAGGCCTTGGGCGTGGATGCGGCCTGTGCCCGGCACAGCGCGTGGCAATACGCCTTCCATCATCAGACGCATCTGATTGCGGACGCGGCGCAGTTGCGCGAGCCGTTCGATCGGGCGGGGTTCCGTTTGGAGCATTTCGCGCCGCCGCCGGCCGATGCCCCGGTGGCCGATGTGCCGGGTGCACCGGGCCATCGGCAGGCCGCGCGCTGGCGCATCGTGGCCCGTAAGCCGGAGTAAACCGGTCGTGTGCAAACTGTGAAATTTTGCGCAGTTTGGCCGGCGCCGGCGCTGTATCGGCGCTTGCTGTATTGATTTCAATCAAATTCCTACAGGCTTGTTATCACACGCATTTTTGTTTCACGGCGCGATTTTGGATGGTTTCACGAACGCCTAAAATCCGATCTAACCCCCTGTTTATGAATGGAAAGTAACCGAAAGGCAGGCATTGTGTGATGCATGTAACATTTTGTAACCGCCACGACAGGTCCGCACACGCGTTGCAACCCGCCCCGAAGCCGTGTTGACAGTGGCATTCAGAAGGTATTCACTTTGGCGTGTTAAGAACCCGGAAAAGGGTCCGGGGACAAAAAAATCAAGATTGGGGCGGCCTCGGTCAAGCAGCAATTCCGGCCGGTGCGCGCAAAACAGAACTGGATCAAGGAGATCTTCGATGACACGCAAGTCCAAAGCCCGTTATGGCCTGAATCGCACCTACAAGATCAGCCCCACCGTGAAAGCGCTGCGTAGCGCGCTGTTCCTCGGCTTGGCCACGGCCGCCGCCGCGCCCGCCGCGCAGGCCGGGGTCTGCGTCAACGTCGTCAACGACGTGATCTGCGCCGGCGACTTCAACAGCACCTTGGACTCGTGGGACGGCAACGAATTGGCCGTGGTCAATCCGTTCGACCCGACCACCATCGAGCTGGACGCCAACGTCACCGTCTACGACCAGGATGGCGTGTTCGCCTGGAACTTCGACGACCTCAGCCTGCAGAACGACGGCAACGTCATCGCCGAAGGCGGTTGGGTCTCGCTGGGTAAAATGGTCGGCATCTATGCCGAAGCCAGCGGCGGATCCTTGGACTTCACCAACAACGGCTGGGTTATCGCCGACAAGGACGACACCTACTGGTACGCCGGCGGCGTCGCCGTCGGCGTCGAGTTGCAGGCCGACTACGGCATCACCGCCGTCAACAACGGCCTGATCGCCGGCCATGCGGTCGATGACAACGCCCTCGGCCTGTTCGCGCGCAACTACGATTCCGGTGCCATCCACATTACCAACGGCGTCGATGGCGACATCGTGGCCGACAGCGATTGGCGCTCGGCGACCGGCATCAGCGCCGATAACTGGGGCGGCGACCTGACCGTCATCAACGACGGCCGTGTGGCCGCCGAGGCGGGTAATTGGGCCATCGGCATCGATACCCACGCCTATTCGGGCGACGTCAGCGTCTCGGTCGGCGTCACCGGCGAGGTGGAGGTGAACGGTTGGACCGCATCCGGCATCCGCGCCAGCAGCGGCGACTTCAACGCCATCTCGGTGGTCAATGCCGGCAGCATCGACGTCACCGGCGCCTACGCCGAAGGCGTTTCGGTTTACGGCGATTACCGCAACGCGGTGAATGTCGGCAACTACGGCGAGCTGGTGGTCGAAGGCTTCAGCAGTGCCCTCGGCGTCAACATCAACGGCGAAGGCATCGACGCCCGCGTCGACAACTTCGGTTTGATCGCCGCCTATGGCGGCGATTTCGGCAACATCGCCGTGAACGTGAATACCCAGAACGGCCCCAATTACGGCTACGGTTCGATTGCGGTGCACAACGGCGGCATCATCACCGCCGGCAGCAAATACAACGCGGGTAGCAACGAGAGCTTCGGCGATTCGTACGGTGTGCGCGCCTTCTCGGACGGCGACATCACCGTGACCAACGTGGGCGATTACGGTTCGCCGGCCGGCATCCTGGCCGCCACCCAGAACGGCGATGCCTTCGCCATCCGCGCCATCAGCGACGGCGGCGATGTCAGCATCAGCAACGGCGATGCCCTGAGCAAGTATTCGGTGGTCGCCGCGATTTCCGATAACGACTATGGCGCCTCGATCGCGCAGGTCACGGCCATCTACGCCGAAGCCCTCAGCGGCGCGGTCGACATCCACAACAGCGGCTTCGTGCTGGCCGCCAACGGCAACTACGGCGATGCCATCGGCATCCGCGCCGAGGCCACCGGCGGCGCGTTCCTGCCGTTCGCCGTGTATTCCAGCCCGGGCGACATCGACGTGGTCAACAACGGCGTCGTGTACGCCGTGACCTTGTCCGGCGACGCCACCGGCATCGACGCCGACTCCAACATCGGCGACATCACCATCGGCAACGGCGGCAGGATTATCGTGGACGCCGGCAACGGTACCGCCATCGGCATCGACGCCAGCACCTCGAAATACGGCGATGTCACCATCGGCAACACCGGCCTGATCGATGCGAACGGCGACTTCGGCGCCCAAGGCATCCATGCCAGCACCAAATACGGCAATATCGACATCAGCAACAACGTCCAGCTCGACTCCTATGGCGAAGCGATTGCCGGCACCGGCGTGATTTCCGCGACCGTGAATGAATCCGGCCAGGCCACCGGCATCTGGGCCTATGTGCTCGATGACGCCGCGGACGGCGACCTGACCGTCTCGAACGGCGAAGGCGCCGCCATCATCGCGACCACCCCGGACGGCGACGCGACCGGCATCTGGGCGTACAACGACGGCGACGGCGATACCGTGATCGGCAACAACGGCCTGGTCGTCGCCATCGCCGGCGGCGACTACGGCGATGCGGTGGGCATTTCGGCCATCGCCAGCGGCGACGGCCTGGTGTCGGTCACCAACACCGGCGCGATCTACGCCGAAACCACCGGCAGCAACGGTAACGCCATCGGCATCTATGCCGAGGCGGCCGGCTACGGCAGCATCACCGTCGCCAACGGCGCCGACGGCTTGATTGCCGCTTATGCCGACGGCAACGACGGCGACGCCTTCGGTATCGCGGCGATCATGAACGGCACCGGCACCATCACCGTCACCAACTACGGCACCATCGCCAATCCGGCCACCTATTCCGGCGGCCTGTACGGCGACGACAACGCCTGGGGCGTTTACGCCCGCAGCTACGGCGGCGACATCAACGTCGCCAACGCCGCCGGCGGCGTGATGTACATCTACGCCGACGAAGAGAACGGTACCGGCATCCAAGCCATCACCGGCGGTTCGGGCGACATCAGCATCACGAACAACGGCGCCATCGGCGTATTCGGCAACTGGAATGCCTACGGCATCGTGGCCGAAGCGCAGGACGGCGACATCACCGTCAACAACGGCGGCCTGATCGACGTCTACGCCGATAGCGATTATGCCTATGGCGTGAAAGCCACCGGCTACGGCGACATCACCGTCGGCAACACCGGCGCCATCGTCGCGGTCGCCGACAGCGACGGCGCGGTCGGCGTGTTCGCCGAAGCCTCCGGTTACGGCGATGTCGTGGTCAACAACGTCGGCTCGCAGGATTCCTACGGCGATTTCACCGGCGGCGTCATCCAAGTCGGCAGCTACGGCTGGAATGCCGGCATCGAGGCGCATGCCCAATACGGCAATGTCACGGTCGGCAACAGCGGTCTGGTCGAAGCCTACTCCTGGGCCGATGACAGCAATGGCGTCTTTGCCACCAGCGCTACCGGCGACGTGGGCGTGACCAACGCCGCCGCCGGCGTGATCCTGGCCTATTCGAACGCCGATTACGGCACGGCGTGGGGCATCGATGCCCGCTCGCAAAGCGGCGCCGCCAGCGCGACCAACAGCGGCACCGTGGCGGCCGAGGCGGAATACGCCTTCGGCATCAATGTGCTGACCTACGGCAGTGAAAACGCCACCGCCGCCAACAGCGGCGAGGTCTACGCCTTCGGCGGCAACGATGCCTATGCCATCAATGTCCGCACGTACAGCAACGGCGACGCGGTCGTGACCAACAGCGGCTTCGTGCAGGCCGTGGCCGGCGAAGACTACGCTTCCGGCATCTATGCCAGCAGCTGGGACGGCAACGGCGACGTGAGCGTGACCAACACCGCGACCGGCGAAATCGTCTCGATCGGCGTCGACGACGCCACCGGCATCGCGGCCTGGGCCGATGAGGGCTCCTCGACCGTCACCAACAGCGGCGACGTGTATGCGTTCGCGCACGGCTGGACCGCCGGCATCGCGGCGCAATCCAACGACAGCCTGGTCTCGGTGACCAACGCCGCGGGCGGCCAGGTCGTCGCGGCCAATACCCAGGTCTGGAACGAAAACGCCAACGGCATCAGCGTCTGGAGCGGATACGGCGCCCTGGTGAGCAACGCCGGCTTGGTTTCGGCCTATAGCGAAGGCAGCACGGCGGCCGGCGTCTACGCCAGCACGTGGGACGGCGCGGGCATCACCGTCACCAACGCGGCCAGCGGCGATGTCGTGGCCGAAGGCGATTACGGTTCGGCCTTCGGCATGGACCTGCGCGCCTACGCGGGCAACATCCTCGTCACCAACAACGGCGACGTGCAGGCCACCAGCGTGGATGGCGAGGCCACCGGCATCTCGGCGGTCAGCGACTACGGCGACGTGGTCGTCACCGGTAGCACCGGCAACGTCACCGCCA
>CAZRXZ010000056.1:6070-7210 GCA_964604095.1 uncultured Arenimonas sp.
TTCCTTCGGCGACGTCAGCGTCACCACCGGCGGATTGATCAGCGTCAGCGGCACCAGCGCCGACGGCATCTATGCCTACAACAACGGCTTTGGCGACGTCAGCGTGACCAACCTGGCCGGCGGCCGCATCGTGGTCACCGCCAGCGACGGCGACGCCACCGGCATCAGCGCCCAGGCCGACAGCAACAAGTACGGCAACGCCACGGTGACCAACAGCGGCAGCATCACCGTCACCAGCAACGGCGATTCGGGCGATGCCTACGGCATGTACGTCGAATCCGACGGCTATGGCGACATCGGCATCACCAGCACCGGCGCCATCACCGTCACCGCCAACGGCGACAGCGGCGACGCCTTCGGCATCTACGCCCAGCATGAGGATTACGGCGATGTCGTGATCGCCAGCGGCAGCACGATTACCGTGAACGCCAACGGCGATTATGGTGATGCGTTCGGCATCTCCGCCGTCTCCTACAGCGACAGCAGCATCTCGATCACCAACACCGGCAACGTGCGGGCCAATGCCAACGGCTACGGCGGCGATGCCTTCGGCATCTATTCCGAGAGCTTCGGCAACGACACCTCGATCGGCAACTCGGGCAATATCCGTGCCACCAGCGCCGACGGCAGCGCCTGGGCCATCTACCATCGCGGTGGCGACGTGGCCATCACCAATGCCGCGACCGGCAACATCTTCGGCGTGATCCAGACCGACGACGGCGACGACACCTTCACCAACAGCGGCGACTGGTACGCCACCGAAGGCGACAACAAGTACTCTAGTTTCTCCAGCGGCGACGACAGCGTCGTCAACAACACCGGCGCGCGGATCTTCATGGAAGACTCCTGGATCGACATGGGTGCGGCTTCCGCCTACGGTTCGAACAGCTTCCTGAACAACGGCAAGATCTTCGTGGACGGCAAGTACAACGTCATCGACATGGGCACCGCGAACTCGGTGTTCACCAACAACGGCGCCTCGCTGCACTTCGAGGACGGCGCCGCCGACGACCAACTGACCATCTTCGGCGACTTCGCCGGCACCGGCCGCATCGTGGTCGACGCCGACGGCACCTCGATGCTGGCCGACCGCCTGTACATCGACGGCGACGTGCTGACCAACACCGCCAACGTCATCGA
>CAZRXZ010000057.1:0-5843 GCA_964604095.1 uncultured Arenimonas sp.
CTTGACCGGCTTGCCGTCGTTGTCGAGCACGGTGATCGGGCCGATGTTCAGCGCCGCGATCTTGTCCTTGATCTTGGACAGGTCGCCCACCACCACCCAGGTCAGGGCGTCCGGCTGGATGCCGGCGGCGGCGCGCTGCACGTCGCCGAGGGTGATCGACTTGATGCGGGCGCTGCGCTGCAGCACGTAGTCGTCGGCGCGGCCGTAGCGCACGATATCGGCGACCGCGCCGCTGAGCGCGCCGTTGGTTTCCAGCGAACCCGGCAGGCGCAGGGTGAACGAGTTCTGGATCTTGACCAGCTCGTCCGGCGTGGTCGGACGCGCGCCCGAGGCGAATTCGCGGATCTCGCGGTCCATCTCGGCCATCGACTCGGCGGTCTTGTCGATCTGCACGCCGGCCGAAGCGATCCACGGACGCGGCCCTTGGGCGCCTTGCAGGCCGGAACGGGCGCCGTAGGACCAGCGCTTGTTCTCGCGCAGGTTCATGTTCAGGCGCGAGGTGAAGGTGCCGCCGAACACGCCGTTGGCGACGTCCAGGTCGATGGCGTTCGGATCGCGGCTGGACGGCATCAGCTGGCCGGCGAAGATGTTGGCCTGCACCGAGCCGGGCTGGTCGATCAGGAACACGCGCGGCTTCTTCGGCAAGGCCACCGTGGCCACCGCCGGCGCGGCCGGCTTGGCACCCACGCCTTTCCAATCACCCAGGTGCTTCTCCAGCAACGGTACGATTTCGGCCAGGGTGGTGTCGCCGGTCACCACCAGGGTGGCGCCGTCCGGACGGATGTAGGCGTTTTGATAGGCCAGCAGGTCGTCGCGGGTCAGCGCGGCGATATCGGCTTCGGTACCGGTACCGCTGGAAGGAATCGCATACGGATGGCCGGCGCCGTACATCAGGCCCGGCAGCACGCGGTTGACCACGCCTTGCGGCTGCACCTTCTCCTGCTTGATGGTGGCCAGCCACTGGGCGCGCACGCGCTCGATTTCCTTGGCGTCGAAGCGCGGCGCGCGCAGCATCTGCGCGTACAGCGCCAGCGACGGCTCCAGCTTTTCCTTGATCGCCGACAGCGAGGCGCTGGCGCCGTCCAGGCCGGCGCCGCTGCCGATGTTGGCGCCCAGGCTTTCCTGCTTGGCGGCGAAGGCCAGCGCGTCGTAGTCGCCGGCGCCTTGGGTCAGCATGTTGGCGGCGAAGCTGGCGGTGCCGAGCTTCTTGCCGGCATCGGTGCTGTAGCCGCCGCCGAACAGCATGTTCATCTGCACCACCGGGATGCCCGGCCGCGAGGCCAGCACCACGTTCAGGCCGTTCGACAGCGTGGCGCGCTGCAGGGCCGGGAAGCTCAGGTCGGGGAAGGACTCGGTCTTGGGCACGCCCTGGCTGCGGTCGACGCCGGCCGGCAGGGTCTTGTATTTCTTGTCGGCCGTGCCGGCGGGCGGCGCCGCGCTACGCGCGACCGACGGCTCTTCGGCGGCCGGCTTGCGCTCGCCGGGTTCGACGATGGCGAACAGGCTGCCGTTGTTCAGCCACTTGTTGCCGGCGGCCTTGACCGAGGCGGCCGTGGCCTTCTCGATGTTGGCCAGCGATTTGCGGAAGCAGCCCGGATCGTTCTGGAACACGGCGCAGCTGGCCAGCACGTCGGCCTTGCCGCCGAAACCGCCGATGCGTTCGATCTGGCGGATGAAGCCGGATTTGAAGGCGATCTTGGCCTGCGCCAGCTCTTCCGCGGTCGGACCTTCGGCCAGCAGCTTCTTCAGCTCCTCGTCGATGATGGCCTCGACCTTCTTGGGATCGACGCCCTGCTTGACGGCGGCGCTGATCGAGAAGCGGCCGGACAGCTGCTGTCCGTAGTAACTGGCGGAAACGCTGTCGACCAGCTTTTCCTCATGCACCAAACGGCGGTCCAGGCGCGAGCTGCCGCTGCCGCCGAGCACCTGCGCGAACAGGTCGAGGTCTTCTTCCTCCGGCGCGCCGGTCTGCGCCACGTTCCAGACCCGGTTCCAGGACACCTGCGGCACCTTGTCGGTCAGCACCAGGCGCGAATCGGCCTTCATCGGCGCGATATCGACGGCCGGCTGCGTGAAGTCGGGCGCGGCCGGGATATCGCCGAAATACTTGGCGGCCTTTTCCTTGGCGGTGGCCAGGTCGATGTCGCCGGCCAGCACCAGCACCGCGTTGTTCGGGCCGTAGGCGCGGCGGAACCAGCTCTTCACGTCCTCCAGCGAGGCGGCATTGAGGTCGTTCATCGAACCGATGGTGGTCCAGCTGTACGGGTGGCCCTTCGGGAACAGCGCCTTGGACAGCGGCTCGCGCAGCACGCCGTAGGGCTGGTTTTCGCCCTGGCGCTTCTCGTTCTGCACCACGCCACGCTGCTCGTCGAGCAGGGCCTGGTCGACGGCGCCCAGGAAGTGGCCCATGCGGTCGGACTCCATCCACAGCGCCATGTCGAGCGCGGTGGTCGGCACGTTCTGGAAGTAGTTGGTGCGGTCGGTGTTGGTGGTGCCGTTCTGGTCGGTGGCGCCGACGCGCTCGAACGGACCGAAGAACTCGTCACGGTAGTTCTCCGAACCCTGGAACATCAGGTGTTCGAACAGGTGCGCGAAGCCGGTGCGGCCCGGGGTCTCGTCCTTGGAGCCGACGTGGTACCAGATGTTGACCGCCACGATCGGCGCCTTGCGGTCGGTATGCACGATCACGCGCAGGCCGTTGGGCAGGGTGAACTGCTCGTAGGGGATGTCGACGGCCAGCGAGGTCGGCGCCTTGGCCGCGGCCACCGGAGCATACGCGGCGGAACCGGACAGAGCCAGGCCGAGGGCGAGCGCGAGAGCGGAGTAAGTACCTGAACGCATAGGGCTTCCTTGGGGTTTTCTGAAGATGAAGGCCTCCCATGGTACGCCATATCCCCCACCCGGGGACTAGGCCAAAGGTCATGGTTCCGGTGCGCTTTGCTAGAATCCCGCCACCGCCGCAGCCCCTGGAACGCCCCGTGATCGACGTCATCCTGTTTGAACCGGAAATCCCGCCGAACACCGGCAATGCCATCCGCCTGTGCGCCAACACCGGCGCGCGCCTGCACCTGGTGGAGCCGCTCGGCTTCGAATGGGACGACGCGCGCGTGAAGCGCGCCGGCCTGGACTACCACGAGTTCGCCGAGGTCCGGCGGCATGCCGATTACGCCGCCTGCCTGGCGCACCTGGGCCAGCCGCGCGTGTTCGCGTTCAGCGCCAAGGCCACGGTCCGCTTCGATGCGCCCGCCTACCGCGGGAACGACGCGTTGCTGTTCGGCCCGGAAACCCGCGGCCTGCCGGCCGAAGTGCTGGCGACGGTACCGGAAGCGCAGCGTCTGCGCCTGCCGATGCGCCCCGGGCAGCGCAGCCTGAACCTGTCGAATGCGGTCGCCGTCGCGGTGTTCGAGGTTTGGCGTCAATTCAGTTTCGATGGCGCATCCTGAGCTGGGGGGGCGTTTCCCCGAAGGCTACACGGCGGCCATGAAGGCCGCTTCCCGGGCAATGGAGGTTGCCGCAGCGCATGAAGACCGCACTGATCGTCACCACCTACAACTGGCCGGAGGCCCTGGCCTTGGTATTGCGCAGCATCGGCACGCAGAGCGTCCTGCCCGATGAGGTGATCGTCGCCGACGACGGCTCGGGAGACGAGACCCGCCGGCTGCTGGAGCGCATGGCGGCGGAGTTGCCCTGTCCGCTGCGCCACAGCTGGCAGGAAGACCTCGGTTTCCGCGTGGCGCGCAGCCGCAATCTGGCCATCGCCGCCAGCCACGCCGACTACCTCATCCTGATCGACGGCGACATGGTCCTGCATCGCCACTTCGTCCGCGACCACGTGCGCGCCGCCCGACCCGGCTTCTTCAGCCAAGGCTCGCGGGTACTGCTCGACGAAGCGGCCACGGTCAAGGCCATCCGCGCCGGGCGGGCCGCGCCGGGCCTGTTCAGTCCCGGCATCGTGCGCAGGCGGCACACCCTGCGCCTACCGTGGGCCGGGCTTGTGTGGTTGCGCCATAGCGCCGGCCGCAAGCGCGGCGGCATCAAAGGCTGCAACCAGGCCTGGTGGCGCGACGACCTGATCCGGCTCAACGGCTTCGACGAGCGCATGCTGTCCTGGGGCCGGGAAGACGACGAAATCGCCGCCCGCGCCTTCCATGCCGGGTTGCAACGCCAAGACTGCCGCTTCATGGCCCTGGCGTTCCATCTCTGGCATCCCGAGCGGCACGATCAGGGCGCCAGCCCGAACCAGTGCTATCTGGACGAAACCAACCGAAACCGCCTGACCTGGGCCGCCGACGGCCTGGACAAACACCTGTCCGACGCCACTCCGGTCCGGAGGCGCGCATGAGCACCCGCTTGGCCGCCTGCATCATCACCTACAACGAGGCCGACCGCATCGGCGCCTGCCTGGAATCCCTGGCCTTCTGCGATGAAATCGTCGTGGTCGACTCGGGCTCGACCGACGGCACCCCCGAGCTGGCCGCGCGCTTGGGCGCCCGCGTGCTGCACCGCGAATTCGACGGTTACCGCACGCAAAAACAGTTCGCGGTCGACCAAGCCGGCTGCGACTGGGTGTTGTGCCTGGATGCCGACGAAGTGGTCGGCGCGCCGTTGCGCCGATCGATCGAGGCCGCGCAGGCCAACGGCTTCGCGGATGCCACCGGCTACCGCTTCGCGCGCTGCTCGGAGTACCACGGCCGCAACCTGCGGCACGGCAACGCCTACCCGGACCGGGTGCTGCGCCTGTTCGACCGCCGCCAGGCCGGCTGGCACGGCGACCGGGAGATCCATGAGCACGTCGTCAACCGCGGCGCCACCCGGACGCTGGCGGGGGACCTGCAGCACTATCCGTACCGCAGCTTCGGGCACGAGTTGGACAAACTGCGCGGCTATGCCCGGCAGATGGCGCAATACCGCTTCGATCAGGGCAAACAGCCCTCGGTGGCGAAAATGCTGGCCAGCCCGGCCTGGATTTTCCTGCGCGGCTACGTGTGGCGCCTGGGCTTCCTGGACGGCTGGCGCGGGCTGGTCTACCACCTGAACGGCGCCGCCTATTCCTTCCATAAAGAATTGTTTTTACGCGATTTGCACGAACAGCGCCGGGCATCGGCCGCGCGAATTAACTTAACCCAAGATTAACAAAGCCCGCCGCGACCGGAACTTGCATGACCATCGGCACTCCAAGTCAGGCATCTGCGGAACGCAGAATGCGTCTGCTGGAATGCAGAAAGGAATGCGAAATGCATTTCCGCACACACATGAAAAACCATTGGAGAACCTCATGATGAAACGCACCGTACTGGCCATCGTCCTGTCCGCCGCCGCGCTGTCCGCCCAGGCGTCCGACATCAACTACAACTACGTGCAGGGCACCTACGGCGAAATCGACGTCGACGGCACCGACCTCAACGGCTTCGGCATCGACGGCTCGATCAAGTTCAACGACAGCTTCTACGGCATCGCCGGTTACGAGAAGTACGACGACAACGGCGTGGACCTGAGCGAAATCACCGCCGGCGTCGGCTTCATCAAGTCCGTCAGCGACAAGACCGACTGGGTCAGCGAACTGTCGTTCGTGCGCAACAAGACCGACTTCGGCTTCGGCAGCTTCAGCGACAACGGCTACCGCGTCGCCACCGGCCTGCGCGGCATGGTGTCCGACAAGTTCGAACTGAACGGCAAGGTCAGCTACACCGACGTCGGCGACTTCGGCAACGGCTTCGGCGCCTCGGTCGGCGCCGTGTACCACGTCAACGACACCTTCGGCATCACCGCCGGCTACGACTACGCCGACCGCGACAACGCCGATCTGGACGGCTGGAACGTCGGCGCCCGCATCAGCTTCTAAG
>CAZRXZ010000057.1:5943-7103 GCA_964604095.1 uncultured Arenimonas sp.
TACCCTGCCCGATGCCGCCATCGAACGCTGTACGGGGAAGGCGCGCATCCTATAACTACATCTCGAATCAAGGAAAACCTCCATGAGCAAAGCGACACTCCTGGCCCTGGCGCTGGCCGCCGCGGGCACCTCCGCGCACGCCGCCGACCTGAGCTACAACTACGTCCAGGCCGACCTGATCGGCGTGGACATCAACGGCCTGGGCGGACTCGGCATCAACCCGGACATGCGGGGCTTCGACGTCAAGGGCTCCTACGCCTTCAGCGAAAGCTTCTACGCCATCGCCGGCTACCGCGATGCCGACGACGACTTCCGCATCGGACCGATGTCGGTGAACATCAGCTACAGCCAGTTCAACATCGGCCTGGGCTACCGCGCGGAAGCCACCGAGAACACCGACTGGCTGCTGGAAGTGGAGTACCTCGACGAAGACTTCGTCCTGCGCGGCAACGGCTCCTCGGAGCGCGCCGGCGACAGCGGCTACCGGGTCGCCACCGGCCTGCGCGGCAAGGCGTCCGAGAAAGTCGAACTGTACGGCAAGATCACCTATTCCGACGCCAACTCGATGGGCAACGGCGCCGGTGCGCACGTGGGTGCCGTGATCGGCCTGAACGAGACCTGGGGCATCACCGCCGAGTACCAGCTCGACCGCCGCGACCAGATCGACTTCTCGCAGATCGGCCTGGGCGTGCGCGCCAGCTTCTGATCCGACGCGCCGGGCAAACGCAAAAACCCCCGCAGTTGCGGGGGTTTTTCGTTTCAGCGGAACAGGCCTTCGGGATATTCGGGCTTCTGTTCGCGCGCCAGCAGGAGCTTCAAGCCCTCCTGCGGGGTGATCTCCTCGTGCAGCACGCGGCGCACCAGGGCGGAAATCGGCAGGTCGATGCCGAAACGGCCGGCCAGGCGCATCACTTCGTCGCAGGTCTGGATCGACTCCACCACCTGCCCGATCGAGGCCACCGCGTCGGCGATCGACCGCCCCTGCCCGAGCGCCAGGCCCAGGCGGCGGTTGCGCGACAGATCGCCGGTGCAGGTCAGCACCAGGTCGCCCAAGCCGGCCAGGCCCATCAAGGTTTCGGCGCGGCCGCCGAGCGCCTGGTTCAGGCGCAGCATCTCGTTCAGGCCGCGGGTGATCAGGCCGGCGCGCGCGTTCAGGCCCA
>CAZRXZ010000058.1:0-2603 GCA_964604095.1 uncultured Arenimonas sp.
GGGTCAGCGGATTGCCGACCACCAGGCCGTCGGGCATCCAGTCGCGCATCCAGGCATCCAAGGCCGGCCAATCCGGTCCGCCGTCGTGGACATCGAGGATGCCCACCGGACGCGCGGTGCCGGACAGGCTGTTGCCGACGGCGACACCGGTGCGGCGGGCGCCGACGTCGAAGGCCAGCAGCGTCAGCACGCCGCTCTGCGACCACGCCATCAGGCACGCCCCGACTGGCTGGACAGGCGCGCCGGATCGATGCCCAGTTGCTCGGTGGCCGCCTGCCAGCGCCGTTCGATCGGCGCATCGAACAGGATGTCATCGGAGGACGGTGCGTTCAGCCAGGCGTTCTCGGCCAATTCCTGCTCCAGCTGTCCGGGCGACCAGCCCGAATAGCCGAGCAGCACCAGAAAGCGCTCGGGCCCCTGTCCGGCGGCCACCGCCTGCAGGATGTCGCGCGAAGTCGAGACGGTGAGGCCGCTGCCCAGATGCAGGCTGGAATCCCAGCGGCGGGCGTCCCGGTGCAGCACGAAACCGCGCTCGGGGCTGACCGGACCGCCGGACAGCACCGGCCGCGTGCGCAAGTCCGGGTCGCGGCAGGGCATCTGCAGTTGGTCGAACAAGGTGCCCAAGTCGAACTCGGAATCCTGGTTGAGCACCAGGCCCATCGCACCGTGCGCGTCGTGCTGGCAGATCAGCGACACGGAACCGGCGAAATAGCCGTCCTGCAGGCCGGGCATGGCGATCAGCAGCTGTTCGGCGAGGGAGGTGGCGTTCGGCATGGCGCTATTGTACCGCGCGGTGCCGGCTTTATCCGGCATTCATTGAGGGGCCGGCGCGCTCGGGCTACACTAGCCAGAGCCCGCCGATGAACCGCCCGATGACCGACCGCCGCCGCCTGCCCGCCGTTTTCGCCGCCTGCGCCGTGCTGCTGTGTACGGCCGGCTTGCCGTCGGCGCGCAGCCAAGGTCTGAAGCCGGTGGCCACCGGCAGTGCCGCACCGGCCGCGGCGGCGGAAACCGAACGCACCGCGCGCGCGCCGGTCCGCGCCCTGTCGCGCGACGCCAAGGAAATGGAGGCCCTGGCCGAAACCTTCGTGGCGCGGCGCCGGATTCCCGGCATGGCCATGGCCTTGGTGCAGGATGGCCGCATCCTGTCCGCGCGCGGCTACGGCGTGACCGACATCCGCAATCCGCAGCCGATCGGCGCCGACACGGTGTTCCGGGTCGCGTCGCTGTCGAAGGCCTTCGCCGCGACCTTGACCGGCATCCTGGTCGAAGAGCAGGCGCTGGACTGGGATACCCCGGTATCCAAGCAGCTGCCGGCGTTCAAGCTGCGCGACTTCGCGGCCTCGCAACGGCTGACCGTCAGCGACATCCTGAGCCACCAGGTCGGCCTGGCCAAGAACACCTACGACCGCGACCTGGAAAGCAGCGTGCCGTACCCGTTGCTGGCCGAGCGCCTGTCCAACGCGCCGATGGCCTGCACGCCCGGCGAATGCTACGGCTACCAGAACATCGCCTACAGCCTGATCGGCGACATGGTGTTCGCGGTCACCGGCGACTTCTACAGCCATCAGGTCGAGAAGAAGATCTTCGTGCCGCTGGGCATGCGCCACGCCACCTACGGCCGCGATGCGCTGATGGCGAACGCCAGCTGGGCCCGGCCGCATGTGGGCACCGGCAAGGGCTGGACCTCGACCGTGCCGAACGAAAACTACTACCACGTGCCGCCGGCGGCCGGCGTCAACGCCAGCATCCTGGACATGGCGCAGTGGACCAACGCCCAGCTCGGGCACCGGCCGGACGTGCTGTCGCCGGACCTGTTGGCGAAAACCCATGCGCCGCAGGTCAACACGCCGGGCGAATTGCGCTCCTCGGGCTGGCGTGCCGAACGCCTGAGCCGCGCGGCGTACGCCTTGGGCTGGCGGGTGTTCACCTACCGCGGCCAGACCTTGGTGTTCCACGGCGGCGCCGTACGCGGCTACCGCGCGTTCATCGCCTTCCTGCCCGAACAGGACGTCGGCATCGTGGCCCTGTGGAACAGCGAAAGCGCCGCGCCGTCGGCCTTCCTGCCGACGTGGATCGACCGCGCCTTGGGCATCCAAGGACGCGACTGGCTGGAGCTCGACGGCAACGGCGAGAATCCCGCAGCCGGCGCCGACTGAGCCGGCAAGCCCCAAAATAAAAGCCCCCTCTTGACCCTGGGCGGAATCAAGAGGGGGTGGGTGTTACGGCAATCGGTGCAGCTAATTACATCGCCGGAGCAGCCGGGGCGGCCGGAGCGGCCGGGGCAGCGGCTTTCTTCTTAGCTACTTTTTTTTTAGCAGCCGGCTTTTTGGCGGCTTTCTTGGCGGCCGGTTTCTTGGCAGCGGCTTTCTTGGCGGCCGGCTTCTTGGCGGCGGCTTTCTTCACGACTTTCTTCGCGGCCTTCTTGACGGCTTTCTTGGCGGCCGGCTTTTTGGCGGCGGCTTTCTTCACCACTTTCTTGGCGGCTTTCTTGGCGGCCGGCTTCTTGGCGGCGGCTTTCTTCACCACTTTCTTGGCGGCCGGCTTTTTGGCGGCGGCTTTCTTCACGACTTTCTTGGCGGCTTTTTTAGCGGCCGGTTTCT
>CAZRXZ010000058.1:2703-7099 GCA_964604095.1 uncultured Arenimonas sp.
TTGGCGGCGGCTTTCTTCACGACTTTCTTGGCGGCTTTTTTAGCGGCCGGTTTCTTTGCAGCTTTCTTGGTAGCCATGGTCAACTCCTCGTCAGTTGGCTTTGGATCGATGGGTAGTATCAACGTGCCCAGGTGGAACAATGGCCGGAAAGGACTTCCGGCAAGCCGCCGGCCGGGAAACCCCGGACGGACGGATTCGTGCACGCCGGCAGGCCGGCGGAAAAAAAGACACCCGACGCCTTGCGGAGCCGGGTGCCGGAAAAGGAGACGTCAGCGCGCGTCGGTTTCGAAACCGTATCCGTGAAGGAAGAGGACTCCTCAATTGCCGGCAAACAATCGGTGGCGTTTGCTTGGGTTGTGAAGGACGTCTTGATCACTCGGCTCGATTCGCGTGGAACACAAGTGAAAGCTAAATCAAGTGTTTTTGCGATGTCAACACTTTTGTGAAAAAAAAATGCCGCCCGGAAAACGGCGTTTCCGGCAACGGCCGCGCACGCGCCGCATCGCGCGCGCGCCATGCCGCGCGCATTTTCCGACGATACGCTGGAAGCCTTGAAAACAAAGGCCCGCAACGCATGCGCACGACGACGCGCGACATCGCGCGATGGATCGCCGCGCGCATCCGCCGGCGGAAACGGCGGCGCGGCGGCGGAATATGCGTCGAGGAAAATCCGCGCGCCGGCGTTTTCAAAGTGCGGAAAATCGCGAAACTGCGCGAAATTTTCCGGCTTTCGGACGGAAAAAAGCCCGCATGCGCGGGCTTCTTTTCCGACATGCGGCGTCCGCCGCTCAGTGCGCTTCGTCTTCGACCAGCGCCGCGTAATCGTCGGGCGACAGCAGCTCGCCGAGCTGGTCCGGCTCGTCGAGCGTGACGGTGAACAGCCAGCCTTCGCCGTAGGCGTCTTCGTTGATGGTCTCCGGCTTGTCGGCCAGCGCGTCGTTGACCGCGGTGACGGTGCCGGTGACCGGGCTGTACACGTCGGAAGCGGCCTTGACCGACTCGACCACCGCGGCGGCGGCGCCCGCCACGAGCTTGTCGCCGACGGCCGGCAGCTCGACGTACACCAAGTCGCCCAGGAGGGATTGCGCATGCTCCGAAATGCCGACGGTGACGGTGCCGCCGTCTTCGACGCGCGCCCATTCATGGGATTTCAGGAACTTCAAATCGCCGGGGATTTCGCTCATAACGGTCTCTCGCAGGGGGTTGGGTGGCGATAGTGTAACGCCAACGGCAGGCGGCGTTAAGTCTTGACTCAGACGTCCGGCTGCGCCTTGCCGTCGCGCACGAACGGGTACTTCACCGCGCGCAGCGGCAGGCGTTTGCCGCGGATGTCGACCTCGACCGCACCGACCTCGCCGGCCGGCACCCGCGCCAGCGCGATCGACTTGCCGAGCGTGGGCGAGAACGTGCCGGACAGGATCTCGCCCTGGCCGCAGGCCGCGAACACCGCCTGACCGTGGCGCAGCACGCCCTTCTCGTCCATCACCAGGCCGACCATCTGGCGGGCGTCGGCGCGGGCCAGCTGCCGCTCCAGGGCGTCGCGGCCGATGAAGCCGCGGCCTTCGTCCAACGCCACGGTCCAGGCCAGACCGGCCTCGTAGGGCGTGACCGATTCGTCCATGTCCTGGCCGTACAGGGCCATGCCCGCCTCCAGACGCAGGGTGTCGCGCGCGCCCAAACCGCAGGGGCGCACGCCGGCCTCGGCCAAGCGCTGCCAGAACGCGACGGCCTGGTCTTCCGGCACCATGATCTCGAAACCGTCCTCGCCGGTGTAGCCGGTACGCGCCACGAACAGGCCGTCGGCATCGCAGGCGGCGAACTTGCCGAGCGCGCCGGCGCGCTCGGCGGCCGCCGGCGTCAGCAGCGCAAGCGTCTTGGCGCGGGCGTTCGGCCCCTGCACCGCGACCATGGCCAGGTCGGCGCGTTCGTCCAGGGTCACGGCGAAGCCTTCGGCCTGCGCGGCCATCCAGGCCAGGTCCTTGTCGCGGGTCGAGGCGTTCACCACCACGCGGTAGAAGGTGTCGTCCAGGTAATAGACGATGAGGTCGTCGATGACGCCGCCGGACTCGTTCAGCATGCACGAGTACAGGGCTTTGCCCGGCACCTTCAGCTTGTCGATGGAGTTGGCGAGCAGGCGGCGCAGATAGGCGCGGACATCCGCCCCGCGCACATCGACCACGGTCATGTGCGAGACGTCGAACATGCCGGCATCGCGGCGCACGGCATGGTGCTCCTCGATCTGCGAGCCGTAATGGATCGGCATGTCCCAACCGCCGAAATCGACCATCTTGGCGCCGGCGTCGCGGTGGGTCTGGTTGTAGATCGTCTTCTGGTTCATACGGGTCTCGTGCCTGCGCGGGAAACCCGTATTATCGCATAGGCGCCGCGTCAGGCCGCCGGCGCGACCCGCAGCACCCCGGCCTGCACGTCGATCACGCGCACCGGCGTACCCTGCGGCAGGTCCGGGCCGCTCACCTGCCAGAACGCGTCGCCGATCTTGATCCGGCCCTCGCCGTTGACGATGGCGGACTCCAGGTTGAACACGCGGCCGAGCAGCTGTTCCTGGCGGCGGTTCAGCAGCGGCTGGTCGGTCTGCTCGCCGGCCTTGCGGAAGAACTTCCAGTACACGCCGACCGAGACGAAGGACAGCAGCACGAACAGCAGCATCTGCGCCGGGGTCGACAGGTCGAACCCCAGCACCAGCAGGAACACGCCGGCGGCCGCGAAGCCGAACCAGAGCAGCAGGATGCCGGGCGCCGCGGTCTCCAACCCGATCATCACCAGGGCCAGCACGGCCCAGAACAGGGCGGCGTGGCTCATTTGGCCTTATCCGCGGCGGCGCGTTCCATGCCGGCCTTGGCCAGGTCGGCGATGCCGGCGATCGAACCCATCACGCCGGTCACTTCGGTCGGCAGGATCATCAGCTTCTGGTTGGGTGAATTGGCGAACTGGCCGAGCGCCTCGACGTACTTCTGCGCCACGAAATAATTGATGGCCTGCACGTCGCCGGCGGAGATGGCGTCCGACACCAGCTGGGTGGCCTTGGCTTCGGCTTCGGCCAGGCGTTCGCGCGCCTCGGCTTCGCGGAAGGCGGCTTCGCGCTTGCCCTCGGCCTGCAGGATGGCGCCCTGCTTCTCGCCTTCGGCGCGCAGGATCTCGGCCTGGCGCAGGCCTTCGGCCTCCAGGATGTTGGCGCGCTTCTCGCGCTCGGCCTTCATCTGCCGGGCCATGGCGTCGACCAGGTCGCGCGGCGGCTGGATGTCCTTGAGTTCGATGCGGTTGACCTTGATGCCCCAGGGGTGCGTGGCCTGATCGACCACGTTGAGCAGCTTGGCGTTGATTTCGTCGCGCTTGGACAGCGACTCGTCCAGGTCCATCGAGCCGATGGCGGTGCGGATGTTGGTCATCACCAGGGCGATGGTGGCCTGCTGCAGGTCGGAGACCTCGTAGGCGGCCTTGGCGGCGTCGAGCACCTGGAAGAACACCACGCCGTCGACCTTGACCACGGCGTTGTCCTTGGTGATGACGTCCTGCGACGGGATGTCGAGCACCTGCTCCATCATGTTCACCTTGCGGCCGATGTCCTGCATGATCGGAACCAGGATGTGCAGGCCCGGCTCGAGCGTGCGGGTGTATTTGCCGAAGGTCTCCACCGTCCACTGGAAGCCCTGGGGCACCATGCGTACGGCCTTGTAAAGCATCATCAGGGCGAAGAACAGCAAAGCGATGTACAGGACATTCATGCGACGGCTTCCGGTTGGGGTTGGGCCTATTATAAGGAGCCCGCCGGATATGGGGGCGTTATGGCTGCGACCCTTTCCGCCCGCCGGACATCCTTATGACTGTGAGCCATCCGTCCAACTTCGCCATCGAGGTGCCCGACAGCCTGATCCAGCGCGCCAAGCGCGGGGACGGCAAGGCCTTCGAACAGATCTACCGCTGGTTCGAACGGCCGGTGTACACCTTGGCGTTGCGCCTGTGCGGGCAGCCCTCGGAGGCGCAGGACGTGCTGCAGGACGCCATGGTCAAGGTGATGACCCGGATCGGCGAGTTCAAAGGCCATTCGCCGTTCTGGGGCTGGCTGCGGCAGATCGCGGTGAACGAGGCGCTGATGCGCCTGCGCCGCTCGGCCAAAGGACACAAGGAAGAGGACGTGTACGAAGCCGACCTGCCGGACGGCGCGGGCCTGCTGCCGCTGCGTGCGGCCGAGGCCGGCCAGCTGCTGGACGCGCTGCAGACGCTGCCGCCGGTGACCCGCTCGGTGCTGTGGCTGTACCACGCGGAAGGCTTCACGCACGAAGAGATCGCCGGACAGATGGGCAAGACCGTCTCGTTCTCCAAATCGCAACTGGCCCGCGGCACCCGCAAGCTGCGCGAATCGCTGGCCATCGACATC
>CAZRXZ010000059.1:0-7084 GCA_964604095.1 uncultured Arenimonas sp.
CAGGCCGATGAACCAGCGCTTGTCGACCGAGCCGACCTGGGTGTTGAAGCGCGCCAGACGCAACGCGGCGCAGGCGGTGTACAGGAACGCGGCGGCCCAACCGACCTTGCCGAGCAGATTGCCGTCCAGCTTCATGCTGCCCAGCGCCCAGTGGTACATCACCAAGGACGGCGCGATGCCGAAGCTGACCAGATCGGCCAAGGAGTCGTACTGCACGCCGAATTCGCTGCTGGTGCCGGTCAGGCGCGCCACCCGGCCGTCGATGCCGTCGAACACCGCGGCGATGAAGATGGCCACGGCGGCGGCCTCGAAGCGGCCGCTGGCGGCGGCCAGGATGGCGTAGAAACCGGCGAACATGCCGCAGGTGGTCAGCAGGTTCGGCAACAGGTAAATGTGCCGGTTTTTCGGGCTTTTCGGGCTGGCAATCGGTTCCATGGCCCCAGTTTACCCAGTTTCGGCGACCGCTGTCCAAAAAAGACGGTGCCAAGCGGCCGCCCAGCCCTTACAATAACCACTTGAAAATCCCACGGTTTCCGACATGCGCCTGTCCCAATTCCACCTCAACACCACGAAAGAAACGCCCGCCGACGCCGAAATCGTCAGCCACCAGCTGATGCTGCGTGCCGGCCTGATCCGCCGTCTCGGCGCCGGCCTGTACACCTGGACGCCGCTCGGCCTGCGCGTGCTGCGCAACGTCGAGACCGTGGTGCGCGAGGAGATGGACCGCGCCGGCGCGCTGGAACTGCTGATGCCCTCGATCCAGCCGAAAGAGCTCTGGGAAGAAACCGGGCGCTGGGAGAAGTTCGGCGGACAGCTGCTGAAGATCAAGGACCGCAAACAGGCCGACTACGTATACGGCCCGACGCACGAAGAGGTGATCACCGATTTCGCGCGCCAGGAGCTGCGCAGCTACAAGCAGCTGCCGCTCAACTTCTACCAGATCCAGACCAAGTTCCGCGACGAGATCCGCCCGCGCTTCGGCGTGATGCGCGCGCGCGAGTTCCTGATGAAGGACGCCTACTCCTTCCATCTGACGCCGGACTGCCTGGCGCGCACCTACCAGACCATGTACGACGCCTACTCCCGCGTGTTCACCCGCCTGGGCCTGCGCTTCCGTGCGGTCAACGCCGACACCGGCGCCATCGGCGGCAGCGCCTCGCATGAATTCCACGTGCTGGCCGATTCCGGCGAGGACGCCATCGCCTTCAGCGACGGCTCCGACTACGCCGCCAACATCGAGATGGCGGAAGCCCTGCCGCTGCACGCGGCGCGCGCGGACGCCGCGGAAGCGATGGCGGAGGTGGCCACGCCGACCCAGACCACCTGCGAAACCGTGGCCGAACTGCTCGGCCTGGCGTTGGAACGCACGGTCAAGACCGTGGCGCTGATGTCGGAACACGGCTTCACCCTGGCGCTGGTGCGCGGCGACCATGCCGTGAACGAAATCAAGCTGGCGAAACTGCCGGGCTTGGCCGATTACCGCCTGGCCAACGAAGCCGAGATCGCCGAGCACCTGGGCGCGCAGCCGGGCTTCCTCGGCCCGGTCGGCGCGCGCAAGCCGATCCACGTCATCGCCGACCGCACGGTGGCATTGATGGCCGACTTCGTGATCGGCGCCAACCGCGACGGCTTCCACCTGCGCGGCGTCAACTGGGGCCGCGACCTACCGGAACCGGCGCTGGTCGCCGACATCCGCAACGTGGTCGAAGGCGACCCCTCGCCGGACGGCAAGGGAACGCTCTCCATCGCCCGCGGCATCGAGGTCGGCCACGTGTTCCAGCTCGGCCAGAAATACGCCGAAGCCATGAAGGCGACCGTACTCGACGCCAACGGCAAGGCGCAGGTGATGTTCATGGGCTGCTACGGCATCGGCGTCAGCCGCATCGTGGCCGCCGCCATCGAGCAGAACTTCGACGCCAACGGCATCCGTTGGCCGGCCGCGATGGCGCCGTGGCAGGTCGCCGTGTGCGTGATCAATCCGAAGGCCGACGCGGCGGTGAACGCCTACGCCGAACGCCTGTACGCGGAGCTGACGGCCAAAGGCCTGAGCGTGTGCCTGGACGACCGCGGCCTGCGCCCGGGCGCCATGTTCGGCGACATCGAGCTGATCGGCATCCCGCACCGGGTAGTGGTGTCCGACCGCGGCCTGCAGGCCGGCACGCTGGAATACCGCCAACGCAGCGCGGACGCGTCCGAGAACCTCAGCGAGGCCGAACTGCTGGCACGCCTCGGCCTGTAAGGCCGCGGCTCAGAGATTGCGGCGCGGCGGCACCAGCAGGTTGCCGAACAGGATGCCGCCGACCAGCGCGATGAGCGCGGCGAACAGCGAGAACGCCAGGTCGATGCTGGCCGTGGCGTCCTGCGCGAACGCGATGTTGATGGTGCGGAAACCCAGGCTGCCGGGCACCAGCAGGATGATGCCCGGCACGCGGATCAAGGCGCCGGGGCGGTTGAACACGCGGGCGAACACGTTCGAGGCGGCGGTCACCGCCAGCGCGGCCAGGAAGGTCGCGGTCGGGATCTCGCCGCTGGCCAAGGCCGGCACCTGCGCGCAGGCCTTCATCATCCCGTAGCCGAACAGCACCGCGGCCATCGCCACCGGCAGGTCGCGCCGGTTGGTCTTGAACAGCATCGCCAGCGCCAACGCGCCCGGCAGCAGCATCCACCAGGACATCGTCGCCGGCAGGGCCGCGGCCCCGGCGTTGGGCAGGAACTGCCAACCCAGCAGGCCCACCGCCTGCGAGGCCAGGATGCTGCCGAAGGTCAGCTTCATCAGCACCGTCAACGCGCCGGCGAAGCGTGCGCTGCCGGACGCCAGCTGTTGGTCGGCCAGTTCGTTGACGGCATTGGTCAGCATCATGCCGGGCATCAGGATGATCAGCGCCGAGATGACCACCGGCTGCACGCTCAAGGGCGCCAGATGGCTGGCGATGAACGAGGCCAGCACGGTGGCCAGGAACGCCGCGACCGCCTCGAGCGCATCGTGCAGGCGCGGCCTGCGCTCGCCGTACAGCGCCAGCGCGCCGACCAGCATGCCGAGTCCGGCGGCGGCGGCGAAGTCGGCCCAGCCGGTGCGCGGAAACAGGCTGAGCACCAGCGCCGAGGCCACGCCGTAGCAGGCGACCAGGCCGAGCGTGCGGCCACGGCCGCCGTCCGCGTCCATCGCGCGCAGACGCGCCAGTCCGCCGGGAATGTCGAGCGTGCCGTCCATCACCTGCTCGGCGATGAGGTCGGCGTCGGCCAGCCGCCCCAGGTGGGTGTCGCCGGGCCGCAGGCGCAGCACGCGCGTCAAGGTGTACGGGTCGCCGTGCACCACGTCGCGGAAGCTGATCATGATGCCGGTCGGGTTCGACCAGATGCTGACCTCCAGCCCGAGCTGGCGCGACACGCGTTCCAACGCGCCCTCCAGCCGATTGACCGAGGTGCCGGCGGTATGCAGATGGCGCGCCAGTTCGATGACGAAGTTGATCCGGTCCTTGAACGCGTCGGTATCCATGGCGTGCTGCGGCATACGGGGCCTGTACGGAGGAGGTCCGGCCATTGTAAGGCGAAGCGCCCGTGTTTTCCGCCGCTGCGATACACTAAACGCACTACACGGGAACGCCGCCGCGATGGCCATCTGGCTCACCAGCACCGAACCGCAACTGCAGCCCGACCCGCAGGACGCGACGCGCCTGCAGGCCACCGGCGACTGGACCTTCCAACAGGCCGTGCGCCTGATGGCGTTGACCGGCGCGCGGCCCGCGGGCATCACGGCCCTGGATGCCGGCGGCATCAGCCGGCTGGACGCCACCGGCGCACGCCTGCTGCTGACGCTGGCGCAGGCCCTGGCCTTGCCGGCCTCGGCGCTGAACGCGCAGCCGGCGCATCAGGCCCTGATCGCGGCGGTATCCGCCGCCGCCGCGCCGCCACCGGGCGCACCGGCCCTGCCTACGCCGTGGTTGCGCTTTCTGGAGGCGACCGGGCGTTGGGTGCTGAACGCCTACCGCAACGTGATCATCTTCCTGTCTTTCCTCGGCCAGACCCTGCTCAGCCTGTTGGAAAGCCTGGTCAATCCGCGCCATTGGCGCACCACCTCGGTGGTGTTCCACATGCAGGCGGTCGGCCTGAACGCGGTGCCGCTGGTGATGCTGCTCAGCTTCATGATCGGCGCGGTGATCGCCTTCCTCGGCGCCACCGTGCTGCGCGAGTTCGGCGCCGAAGTCTGGGTGGTGGAGCTGGTCGGCGTCGCGTTCTTCCGCGAATTCGGCGTGCTGCTGACCGCCATCCTGCTGGCCGGCCGCACCGCCAGCGCGTTCACCGCCCAGATCGGTTCGATGAAAAGCGGCGAGGAACTGGACGCCATCCGCACCATGGGCCTGGACCCGATCGAGCTGCTGGTGCTGCCGCGCCTGAAAGCCCTGCTGCTGACCCTGCCGCTGCTGACCTTCCTGGCCACCATGGCCGGCCTGCTCGGCGGCCTGGCGGTCTGCTACTTCAGCCTGCACATCTCGCCGGAGATGTACTTCAACCGCCTGAACACCGAGCTGTCGCCGCGGCATTTCTGGCTGGGCATGAGCAAGGCGCCGCTGTTCGCGCTGGTCATCGGGCTGATCGGCTGCCTGGAAGGCTTCAAGGTCCGCGGCACCGCGCAATCGGTCGGCGAGCACACCACCTCGAGCGTGGTGCAGACCATTTCCATCGTCATCCTGCTGGACGCCTTCGCCGCCCTGTTCTTCATGGAGCTCGACCTGTGAGCGCGGCCGAGGACGCCATCATCTCGGTCGAAGGCCTGTCGAACCGCTTCGGCGCCGACCGCGTGCACGAGAACCTGTCGCTCGCGGTCCGCCCGGGCGAGATCATCGGCGTGGTCGGCGGCTCGGGCTCGGGCAAGTCGGTGCTGATGCGCAGCATCCTGGCCCTGCACCGCCCGCAGGCCGGACGCATCCGCGTGCTCGGCCGCGACGCGCTGTCGTTCGACCCCGGCAGCCGGCGCTTCATCGAACGCAACACCGGCGTGCTGTTCCAGAACGCGGCGCTGTTCTCGTCGCTGAGCGTGCTGGAGAACGTGATGGTGCCGATGAAGGAGCACGCCGCGCTGCCGGAAGCCCTGATGCGCGAGCTGGCGATGCTGAAGATCCGCCTGGCCGGACTGGAACCGGAGGCGGCGTTCAAGCTGCCGGCCGAACTGTCCGGCGGCATGCGCAAGCGCGCCGGCATCGCGCGCGCGCTGGCGCTCGACCCGGCCCTGCTGTTCCTCGACGAACCGACCGCCGGGCTCGACCCGATCGGCGCGGCCGCCTTCGACCGGCTGATCCTGTCGATCCAGCGCGCGCTCGGACTGACCGTGTTCCTGATCACCCACGACCTGGATACCCTGTACACTATCTGCGATCGCGTGGCCGTGCTGGCCGACCGCACCGTGCTGGTCAACGCCCCGGTCGACGAGGTCGCGGAATTCGCGCATCCTTGGATCCAGGAATACTTCAAGGGGCCGCGCGGACGCGCGGCGCATGCCGCCCAGGAGAGCCGCTGATGGAAACCCGCGCCAACCATGTCCTGATCGGGCTGTTCACCCTGGTGGTGGCGGCGCTGCTGATCGGCTTCTCGCTGTGGGCCGCGAAATTCGCCTCGGACAGCAGCTGGCACGAATACGACGTGGTGTTCTCCGAAGCGGTGACCGGCCTGGGCATCGGCGGCACCGTGCAGTTCAACGGCATCACCGTCGGCGAAGTGCGCCGGCTGGAGATCGACCCCGAAGACCCGAACAAGGTGCTGGTGCGCGTGCGCATCAAGGCCGACACCCCGATCAAGAGCGACACCGAAGCCCGGCTGGCCTTCGTCGGCCTGACCGGCATCACCCAGATCCAGCTGCGCTCGCTGAACGCCAAGAGCCCGGACATGATCCCGAACGCCGCCAATCCGGTGCCGCGCATCGTGGCCAAGGAATCGGCGCTGTCCAAGCTGTTCAGCTCGACCGACGACATCGCCACCACCGCCACCAACGTGCTGCTGCGGCTCAACGAGGCCTTCAGCGACGACAACATCCGCAACATCTCGCGCACGCTCGACAACCTGGAGAAGATCAGCGGCGCGGTCGCGGCCGAGCGCGGCGAGATCGCCGCCACCATCCGCGACACCCGCGCCGCGATCGCCAAGCTCGACAGCACCCTGGCCAGCACCGACAGCATCGCCAAGAAACTCGACGCCGGCGTGGCCGACCAGCTGCCGGACCTGATCGCCAAGCTCGACCGCACCCTGGTGCAGTACGAGGCCTTGGGCAAGAACGCCAACCGCATCCTGGAAACCAACGGCGACGCCATCGACAACTTCTCGCAGCAGGGACTGGCCCAGGTCGGCCCGGCCATCGCCGAACTGCGCACCCTGCTCAAGCAGTTGCGCCGGCTGAGCGCGGAAATCGAGCAGAAGCCGAACGCGCTGATCACCGGCAAGAACGCCACCGAGGAATTCAAACCATGAGCGCCGTGTCCATCCGTCGTTTCCGCCTGCCGCTGGCCGCCCTGTTGCTGGCGATGCTGGGCGGCTGCCTGTCGCTGATCAAGGAACCGGACCCGATCACCACCTACAGCCTGCGTCCGGAAACCGCGCAGGACGAACGCTGGAAATCCGCCGACTGGTCGCTGACCGTCATCCGCCCCAACACCAACGCCTTCCTGGACACCAACCGCATCGCGGTGCGGCCGACGCCGAACGTGCTGCAGGTGTACAAGGGCGCGAACTGGGCCGATACCCTGCCCGACCTGGTGCAGACCGCGCTGGTCGAGGACTTCGAGAACTCCGGCCGGATCAGGACCGTCGCGCGCCAGAACAGCGGCGTGCCGGCCGAGGTCGCGCTGTTGCTGGATATCCGCCAGTTCGAGGCGGTATATACGCCCGGCGCCCGGATTCCGCAGGCCAGCATCCGCATCCACGCCAAACTGCTGCAGTACCCCGGCAACCGCGTCATCGCCATCCGCACCTTCAGCGCCGACGTGCCGGCCGCCGGCAAGCACGTGCCGGAGGTGGTGCGCGCGCTCGAGCAGGGCCTGGCCGCGGTCAACGGCGAAATCATCGGCTGGACCTTGGCCAACGGCCACGGCAAGGC
>CAZRXZ010000060.1:0-7041 GCA_964604095.1 uncultured Arenimonas sp.
CCGGTGCGCTGGTGGAGAAACGCGAGATCCCGCAGTGGTTCCTGAAGATCACCGACTACGCGCAGGAGCTGCTGGATGGCCTTGACGACCTGGCCGGCTGGCCGGACGCGGTCAAGACCATGCAGCGCAACTGGATCGGCCGCAGCGAAGGCCTGGAGATCCGCTTCGGCGTCGACGGCCACGAGGACCTGACCGTGTTCACCACCCGTCCGGACACGCTGATGGGCGTGACCTACGTGGCGGTGGCGGCCGAGCACCCGCTGGCGCTGAAGGCCGCCGAATCCAATCCCGAACTGGCCGCGTTCATCGCCTCCTGCAAGCAGGGCGGCGTGTCGGAAGCCGAGTTGGAGACGCAGGAGAAGAAAGGCGCGGCCACCGGCCTGTACGCCATCCACCCGATTTCCGGCGCCAAGCTGCCGATCTGGGTCGCCAACTTCGTGCTGATGGGCTACGGCACCGGCGCGGTGATGGCGGTGCCCGGCCACGACGAACGCGACCACGAATTCGCCCGTAAATACGGCCTGCCGATCACCCAGGTGGTGGCGCATCCGGCCTGGATCGACGGCGTCAACGCCGGCCGCAGCGCCGAGGACCTGCAGGCGTTCGCCTACGATCCGGCCGAGTGGAAGAGCTGGTATTCCAGCAAGGACAACGGCGAGGTCTACATCGTCAACTCCGACCCGATTCCCGAGGGTTCGACCTACAGCCAGGCGTTCCAGCATGTGCGCGAGCTGCTCGAAGCCAAGGGCGCCGGCGCGCTGAAGGTCAACTTCCGCCTGCGCGACTGGGGCGTGAGCCGCCAGCGCTACTGGGGCTGCCCGATTCCGATGGTGTACTGCGCCGGTTGCGGTGCGGTGCCGGTGCCGGAAGACCAGTTGCCGGTACTGCTGCCGGAAGACGTCGAGTTCGCCGGCACCGGTTCGCCGATCAAGACCGATCCGGACTGGCGCAAGACCGTATGCCCGCAGTGCGGCGCCGCCGCCGAGCGCGAGACCGACACCTTCGACACCTTCATGGAATCCAGCTGGTACTACGCGCGCTACACCTCGCCCGGCGCGCAGGACCTGGTGGACGGCCGCGCCGACTACTGGCTGCCGGTCGACCAGTACATCGGCGGCATCGAGCACGCCATCATGCATCTGATGTACTTCCGCTTCTACCACAAGCTGATGCGCGACGCCGGCCTGGTGCGCAGCGACGAGCCGGCCACGCACCTGCTGTGCCAGGGCATGGTCATCGCCGACACCTTCTACCGCCTGGAAGCCGACGGCTCCAAGACCTGGTACAACCCGGCCGAGGTCGCCATCGAAACCGACGAGCGCGGCAAGATCGCCGGCGCCACGCTGTTGGCCGACGGCCAGCCGGTGCAGATCGGCGGCACCGAGAAGATGTCGAAGTCGAAGAACAACGGCGTCGATCCGCAGGCCATGGTCGAGCGTTTCGGCGCCGACACCGTGCGCCTGTTCTCGATGTTCGCGGCGCCGCCGGAACAGAGCCTGGACTGGAGCGAGACCGGCGTGGAAGGCATGGCGCGCTTCCTGCGTCGGCTGTGGACCCAGGTCAACCGGCACGTCGAGGCCGGCCCGGTGCCGGGCCTGCACGTGGCCGCGCTCGGCGCCGAAGCCAGAACCCTGCGCCGGCAGCTGCACGAGACCATCGCCAAGGTCGGCGACGACTACGGCCGCCGGCTGACCTTCAACACCGCCATCGCGGCGGTGATGGAGCTGCTGAACGCGGCGGCCAAGTTCCAGCCGGCCGACGGCAACGACCGCGCCCTGCTGCAGGAGCTGTTCGAGGCGGTGGCCCTGCTGTTGAACCCGATCACGCCGCACATGGCGCACGCGCTGTGGCAGCGTCTGGGCAATCCGGAGACGGTGCTGGAGACCGTGGCCTTCCCGAGCGCCGACCCGGCCGCCCTGGTGCGCGACAGCGTGGCGCTGGCGGTGCAGGTCAACGGCAAGTTGCGTGCTACCATCGAGGTCGCGGTCAACGCGGCCAAGGACCGGATCGAGGCGCTGGCGCTGGCCGAGCCGAACGTGCAGAAGTTCATGGAGGGCCTGAGCGTGAAGAAGGTGATCGTGGTGCCCGGCAAGATCGTCAACATCGTGGCGGCGCCCTGATGCGCGCCTTGGCCCCCGCGCTTTGCCTGCTGCTGGCCGCCTGCGGCTTCAAGCCCAGCAACGTGGTCGAGTTCCGCGCCGTGCCGGCGCCGTTCTCGGTCAAGGCCAAGGATCCGTACAGCCCCTTGGCCGACAATATCGAGCGTGCGCTCAGCGCCTCCGGCGTGGAGCTGGCCAAGGCCGGTGAAACCGGCTACACCATCACCATCGACCGCGAGGACGCGGTGCTGCAGCCGCTGTCGCTGGACAGCTTCGCGCAGGTGCGCGAGTACGTATCGCGCTACCGGGTCGAGTACTCGCTGACCGATCCGCAGGGCAAGACCCTGATCGACAAGCAGGCGGTCGAACTGCGCCGCGAGTTCACCTACGACGTCAACCTGTCGGCCGGCAGTCCGGCCGAACAGGAGCTGCTCAAGCGCGAGATGCAGGCCGAGATGATCCAAGCCATCCTGCGTCGCACCAACCTGGTGCTGCAGCAGCCGCCGGCGCAATGAGCGTATCGGCCGACGCCTTCCTGGGCGGGCTGGAGCGTGCCGCCCTCAAACCGGTGTATCTGATCGCCGGTTCCGAACCCTTGCTGGTGCAGGAATGCGCCGACGCCCTGCGCGCGAAACTGCGCGCGGCCGGTTTCGCCGAGCGCATCGTGCTCGACAGCGACGAGAGCGGCTTCGACTGGAACGACCTGCACCAGCAGGGCGCCAGCATGAGCCTGTTCGCCAGCCTGCGCCTGCTGGAGCTGCGCCTGCCGACCGGCAAGCCGGGCAAGGACGGCGCGCAGGCGATCCTGGAATACTGCCAGTCGCCGCCGCCGGACACCGTATTGCTGATCACCAGCCAGGACTGGAGCAACAAGCATGGCGGCAAATGGTCGGAGGCGCTGGAAAAGGCCGGCCAACTGGTGGTCGCCTGGCCGGTGAAGCCGCATGAAATGGCCGCTTGGGTCGGTCAGCGCCTGGCCGCCAAGGGCATCCAGGCCGCGCCCGAGGCCCTGCAGCTGCTGGTGTCGCGGGTGGAGGGCAATCTGCTGGCCGCCAACCAGGAAATCGACAAGCTCGCCATGCAGGGCGTGCAGGGCCGCATCAGCGCCGAACAGATGCAGCAATGGGTGGCCGACAGCAGCCGCTTCGACGTGTTCAAGCTGATCGACGCCTGCTACGACCGCGACTTCCCGCGCGCCGCGCGCATCCTGCGCGGGCTGAAGGCCGAAGGCGAGCAGGTGCCGGCCTTGGTGCCGATGGTCGGCAAGGAGCTGATGGCGCTGGCGCATTACGCCCGCATCCAGGAAAACAGCCGCCGCGCGCAGTCGCAGATGCAGGCCGACCGCGTCTGGCAGAGCAAGCAGGCGCAGATGCTGCGCTGCCTCGACGGCGCGCCCAGCCGCCATTTCGAAGCGCTGGCCGGCCAACTCGGCCAGGTCGATTTGATGTCCAAGGGCCGCCTCGGCGGCGACGCCTGGACCGCGCTGGAGCGGGTGTTGGCGCAATGGGCCGACGGCAAGGCCAAGGGCCGCGTTTCGGTGTGCGCCTGAAGCTGGTCTACGGCGGCACCTTCGATCCGCCGCACAACGGCCATCTGGCCGTGGCCGCAGCAGCAGCAGCAGCGTTTCAAGCGCCGGTCGATTTCCTGCCCAGCGCCGATCCGCCGCACCGCGCGCCGACCGCCGCCACGGCGGCACAGCGTGCGGACATGGTCGAGGCCGCCATCGCCGGCGACGCCCGTTTCGCCTGCGACCGTCGCGAACTGCGCCGCGGCGGCCCGTCCTATAGCCTGCTGACCCTGCGCGAACTGCGCGCCGAACTGGGGCCGACGCAGCCGATCGCCTGGCTGATCGGCATCGACGCCTTCCTCGGTCTGGACCGCTGGCATGCCTGGCGCGAACTGTTCGAGTGCACCCATTTCATCGTGGTCGAACGCCCGGGGCGGCTGTTCGAGGCGATGGGCGAGGAACTGGCCGCCGTCTGCCGGCCGCGCTGGCGCGCCGCGCCGGCCGCGCTGGCGCAGGCCGCGCACGGCCTGCTGTACCGGTTGCCCATGCCCCTGCGGCCGGAGTCGGCTACCGGCATCCGCACCGGTCTGCAGGCCGGACACGACATGAACGCGCAGTTACCCGCGCCGGTGGCGGCCTACATCCGCCGCCATGGCCTGTACCCATCGGGGGTATAATGGCCGCCGAGCCAACCGAGGACACGCGCTTGACCCAAGCCCACATCATCAAGACCCAACTGCCGAATCCGCTGCCGAAGCCGGAGGACCTGCTCAAGCAGGTGCACCTCGCGCTGGAGGAGATGAAAGCCAAGGATGCGGTGGAGATCGACGTGCGCGGCAAGACCAGCATCGCCGATTTCCTGGTGGTGGTCTCGGGCACGTCCACCCGCCACGTCAAATCCGTGGCCGACGAAGTGGTGAAGTTCGCCAAGAAATGCGGCGTGATGCCGCTGGGCGTGGAAGGCGAGCGCGAGGCCGAGTGGGTGCTGGTCGACCTCGGCGACGTCATCGTGCACGTCATGCTGCCGCGCATCCGCGAATACTACGCCATCGAACGCCTGTGGACCGTCGGCGACCAACCGCCCGAGGGCGATTCGGCCGACTGAGCCGTGAAAGCGCGCCTGATCGCCGTCGGTGAACGGGCGCCGTCCTGGGTCGCCGAAGGCTTCACCGAATACCAGAAACGCCTGTCGCACTGGCTGCCGTTCGAGCTGGTCGAAGTCGCGCCCGGCATCCGCGGCAAGAACCGCGACGCCGCCCGCGCGCAGGCAGACGAAGGCCAGCGTGTGCTGGCGGCGCTGCCCAAGAACGCGTACGTGGTGCTGCTCGACGGCCGTGGCCGCAACCATTCCTCGGAAGCCTTGGCGCAACGCCTGGAAGCCTGGCGGCAACAGGGCAGGGATCTGGCGTTTTTGATCGGCGGCCCGGAAGGGCATAGCCCGGAAGTGGCCGCCAAGGCCGATGAACGCTGGTCGATCGGCGCGCTGACGCTGCCGCATATGCTGGTGCGCCTGATCGTGGCCGAACAGCTGTACCGCGCCGCCAGCCTCTTGGCCAATCACCCGTACCATCGGGCGTAAGGCAAAAAACGGGCCGTCGAAACGGCCCGTTTTGGTCTACGGTGGATCCGGGCGCTTAGGCCAGGTCGAAACGGTCGGCGTCCATCACCTTGCTCCAGGCCGCCACGAAATCCGTCACGAACTTCGCCTGGTTGTCGTCCTGCGCATACACCTCGGCGTAGGCGCGCAGGATCGAGTTCGAGCCGAACACCAGGTCGACGCGGGTCGCGGTCCATTTAGTGGCGCCGCTCGTGCGTTCGACGATGGCGTAGCTGTTGCGGCCGGTCGGTTCCCAGCGGTACGACATGTCGGTCAGGTTGACGAAGAAGTCGTTGCTGAGCGTGCCGACGCGGTCGGTGAACACCCCGTGCGCGCTGCCGCCGTGGTTGGCGCCGAGCACCCGCAGGCCGCCGACCAGCACCGTCATCTCGCGGGCGGTCAGGCCCATCAGCTGGGCGCGGTCGAGCAGCATTTCCTCCGGCTGCACCGTGTAGTGCTGCTTCTGCCAGTTGCGGAAGCCGTCGTGCAGCGGTTCCAGCACCTCGAAGGATTCGACGTCGGTCTGTTCCTGGCTGGCGTCGCCGCGGCCCGGCGCGAACGGCACCTGCACCGGGAAGCCGGCGGCCTTGGCCGCCTGCTCGACGCCGACGTTGCCGGCCAGCACGATGGTGTCGGCCACGCTGGCACCGGTCTCGGCGGCGATCTTCTCCAGTACGGCCAGCACCTTCGCCAGGCGCGCCGGTTCATTGCCGGCCCAGTCCTTCTGCGGCGCCAGGCGGATGCGCGCGCCATTGGCGCCGCCGCGCTTGTCGGAGCCGCGGAAGGTGCGGGCGCTGTCCCAGGCGGTGGCGACCAGTTCGCTCACCGTCAGGCCGCTGGCGGCGATCTTGGCCTTGAGCGCGGCCACGTCGTAGTCTTTGCGGCCGGCCGGCACCGGGTCCTGCCAGATCAGGTCTTCGGCCGGCACGTCCGGACCGATGTAGCGCGCTTTCGGACCCATGTCGCGGTGCGTCAGCTTGAACCAGGCGCGGGCGAACACGTCTTCGAAATAGGCCTGGTCGGCGGCGAAGCGCTCGGAGATCTTGCGGTAGTCCGGATCGACCTTCAGCGCCATGTCGGCGTCGGTCATCATCGGCATGCGGCGGATGGACGGATCCTCCACGTCCGCCGGCATGTCCTCGTCGCGGATGCTCACCGGTTTGTACTGCCAGGCGCCGGCCGGGCTCTTGGTCAGTTCCCAGTCGTGCGAGAGCAGCATCCGGAAGTAGCCGTCGTCCCATCGGGTCGGGTTCGTGGTCCAGGCGCCTTCGATGCCGCTGGTCACGCTGTCGCGGCCCACGCCGCGGGTTTTGCGGTTGACCCAGCCGAAGCCCTGTTCTTCCAGGTCGGCGCCTTCCGGCGCCGGGCCCAGGTTGCCGGCGTCGCCGTTGCCGTGCGCCTTGCCGACGGTATGGCCGCCGGCGGTGAGCGCCACGGTCTCCTCGTCGTCCATCGCCATGCGGGCGAACGTCACGCGCATGTCGCGCGCGGTCTTCAGTGGATCGGGCTTGCCGTCCACGCCTTCGGGGTTGACGTAGATCAGGCCCATCATCACCGCGGCCAGCGGATTGGCCAGGTCGCGTTCGCCGGAATAGCGGCTACCCTCGCTGCCGCTCGGCGCCAGCCATTCCTTTTCCGAGCCCCAGTAGATGTCCTTTTCCGGATGCCAGATGTCCTCGCGGCCGAAGGCGAAGCCGAAGGTCTTGAAGCCCATCGACTCGTAGGCCATGTTGCCGGCCAGGATCATCAGGTCGGCCCATGAGAGTTTGTTGCCGTACTTCTTCTTGATCGGCCACAGCAGGCGGCGCGCCTTGTCGAGGTTGCCGTTGTCGGGCCAG
>CAZRXZ010000061.1:0-6977 GCA_964604095.1 uncultured Arenimonas sp.
AGGTCAAGTCGCCATAGCTGGTGACGCCCAGCACTTCCATGCCTTCCTTCTCGATCGCTTCCGCGAGCGCGCGGATGCCGAGGCCGGAGGCGTTTTCCGAGCGGAAGTCCTCGTCGATGATGATGACCGGGAAATGGAAGCGCATGGCTGTTCCTCAAAAGACGGCGACCCGCCGTAGCGGGTCACAGGATAAGACAAAAAGGTTACGCGAAGGCGTCAGCGAATTTGGCAGAATCGCGGGAGCCGTCAGATCTTCGGCAGCGTGACGCCGACCTGACCCTGGTACTTGCCGCCGCGGTCCTTGTACGAGGTCTCGCAGACTTCGTCGGACTGGAAGAACAGCATCTGCGCCACGCCCTCGCCCGCGTAGATCTTGGCCGGCAGCGGCGTGGTGTTGCTGAATTCGAGGGTGACGTGGCCTTCCCATTCCGGCTCCAGCGGCGTCACGTTCACGATGATGCCGCAGCGCGCGTAGGTGCTCTTGCCCAGGCACACCACCAGGGTGTCGCGCGGGATGCGGAAGAACTCCACGGTGCGCGCCAGCGCGAAGGAATTCGGCGGGATGATGCAGACGTCGGATTCGATGTCGACGAAGCTGGTCGGGTCGAACGCCTTCGGGTCGACGATGGTCGAGTTGATGTTGGTGAAGATCTTGAACTCGCGCGCGCAGCGCACGTCGTAGCCGTAGCTGGAGGTGCCGTAGGACACGATGCGGTGGCCGTCGGCGGCGGTCTTCACCTGGCCGGGCTCGAACGGTTCGATCATGCCGTGCTGCTCGGCCATGCGGCGGATCCACTTGTCGGACTTGATGCTCATGTCGGGGCTCTCAGGTGTTTTGGATGACGATGTTCGGGAAGCCGATGCTCTTGTTGCGCGCCTGGCGCGAGAGCTTGGCGGCGGCCTTGCGGGCGATGGCGCGGTAGGCGGCGGCGGCCGGCGACTCCGGCGCGGCGGCCACGGTCGGCGTGCCGGCGTCCATCTGCTCGCGGATGGCGCGTTGCAGCGGCAGCTGGCCCAGCAGCTCGGTGCCGTATTGTTCGGCCATGCGCGCGCCGCCGCCTTCGCCGAAGATGGCGTCGGCGTGGCCGCAGTTGGAGCAGATGTGCACGGCCATGTTCTCGACGATGCCGAGCACCGGCACCTCGACCTTCTCGAACATCTTCAGCGCCTTCTTGGCGTCGATCAGCGCGATGTCCTGCGGCGTGGTCACGATCAGCGCGGCCGAGACCGGGATGCGCTGGGCCAGGGTCAGCTGGATGTCGCCGGTGCCCGGCGGCAGGTCGATGATCAGGTAGTCCAGGTCCTGCCAGCGCGTGGTGGTCAGCAGCTGCTGCAGGTACTGGGTGGTCATCGGGCCGCGCCAGATGGTGGGGGTGTCCTCGCCCAGGAACAGGCCGATCGACATCGCCTGCAGGCCGTAGGCGATCTTCGGCTCCACGGTCTTGCCGTCCAGGCTGTCGGGCTTGCCGGAGATGCCGAGCATCATCGGGATCGACGGGCCGTGGATGTCGGCGTCCAAAATGCCGACGGTGGCGCCTTCGGCCGCCAAGGCCAGCGCCAGGTTGACCGCGGTGGTGGATTTGCCCACGCCGCCCTTGCCCGAGGCCACGGCGATGATGTTCTTCACGCCCGGCAACGGCGACAGCGCGTTCTGCACCTTGTGCGCCGGGATGCGGGTCTGGATCTCGACATGCACCGCCTGCGCGCCCAAGCGCTCGCCCAAGCGGGCCTGGATGGCGGCGATCAGCGCCGGATGCGCGCTCTTGGCCGGATAGGCCCACTGCAGGGACAACGCCACGTGGCGGCCGTCGATGCCGACGGCGCGCACGGCATTGGCCGAGATCAGGTCCAGGCCGGTATCGGGATCGAGGATGTGCGCCAATTCGGCGCGGACGGCGTCTTCGGTGAACGACATGTTACTGACTTCGCGGAAAAGCCTATTGTAGCGGCAAAGGCGGGCGGCAAACAGGGCTTGGAAACCGTATAATTCGAAGATGAATCTCGCCCCCGCACTCGTCACCACCGCCCTTCCCTACGCCAACGGCCCGCTGCATCTGGGCCACCTGGTCGGCTACATCCAGGCCGACATCTGGGTCCGCGCCCGCCGCCTGGCCGGCGGCACCGCCCATTTCGTCTGCGCCGACGACACCCACGGCACCCCGATCATGCTGGCCGCGGAAAAGGCCGGACTGAGCCCGGAAGCCTTCATCGCCGCCGTCCAGGCCGGGCATGAGGCCGATTTCGCCGCGTTTTCGGTCGATTTCGACCACTACGACTCGACCCACTCGGCGCGCAACCGGGCGCTGACCGAACGCATCTACGCCGCCCTGAAGGCGCGCGGCAGCATCGCGGTGCGCACCATCAACCAGATGTACGATCCGGAAAAGGGCATGTTCCTGCCGGACCGCTACATCAAGGGCGCCTGCCCGAACTGCAAGACCGCCGACCAGTACGGCGACAACTGCGAGAACTGCGGCGCCACCTACGCGCCGACCGAGCTGATCGATCCGGTCTCGGTGGTGTCCGGCGCCAAGCCGGTGCTGAAGGAATCCGAGCACTACTTCTTCAAGCTCGGCGACTACGCCGCGTTCCTGGACGCCTGGCTGAAGGGCGGCGTGGCGCACGAGGGCATCCAGACCAAGCTGCGCGAATGGCTGGACGCCGACGGCGGCCTGCGCGACTGGGACATCTCGCGCGACGCGCCCTATTTCGGCTTCCCGATCCCGGGCGCGCCGGACAAGTTCTTCTACGTCTGGCTGGACGCGCCGATCGGCTACCTGTCCAGTTTCCAGGCCCTGTGCGAGCGCGCGGGCCTCGACTTCGACGCCTTCCTGGACGCCGGCCGCAACGCCGGCGGCGAAACCGAGCTGCACCATTTCCTGGGCAAGGACATCGTCAACTTCCACGGCCTGTTCTGGCCGGCGGTGCTGCACGGCGCCGGTTTCCGCGCGCCGACCGCGTTGCACGTGAACGGCTATCTCACCGTCAACGGCGCCAAGATGAGCAAATCGCGCGGCACCTTCGTGATGGCGCGCAGCTATCTGGACGCCGGCCTGCAGCCGGAGGCGCTGCGCTACTACTTCGCCGGCAAATCCGGCTCCGGCGTGGCCGACCTCGACCTGAACCTCGACGACTTCGTGGCCAAGGTCAACGCCGACATCGTCGGCAAGTTCGTCAACATCGCCAGCCGCTGCGCCGGTTTCATCGCCACCCGCTTCGACGGCCGGCTGGCCGACGCCCTGCCGGACCCGGCGATGTACGCGCAGTTCGAAACCGAATTCAGCGCCATCCGGCAAAGCTATCTGGACGGCGAAATCGGCCAGGCCCTGCGCCAGACCATGGCGTTGGCCGACATCGCCAACCGCTACATCGACGACAAGAAGCCCTGGGTGCTGGCCAAGCAGCCGGACGGTCTCGATGAACTGCACGCCGTGTGCACCCAGGCGCTGAACCTGTTCCGCGTGCTGGCGCTGGCGCTGAAGCCGGTGCTGCCGCAGGTGGCGGCGCAGGCCGAAGCCTTCCTGAACGCGCCGGCCGCGCGCTGGTCCGACTTCACCGGCCCGCTGCTGGCGCACCGCATCGCCGCCTACAGCCCGCTGTTCACCCGCATCGACCCCAAACACATCCAAGCCATGATCGACGCCTCGAAAGACACCACCGCCGCCCCGCCCGCCGCCGACGCGAAACCGGCCAAGGCCGCCGAACCGACGAAAGCCCCGGCCGCAGACACCGCGCCCGGCACCATCGGCATCGAGGACTTCGCCAAGCTCGACCTGCGCATCGGCAAAGTGCTGGAATGCGGCTTCGTGGACGGCTCCGACAAGCTGTTGCGCTTCCTGCTGGATGCCGGTGAGCTCGGCCAGCGCCAGATCTTCTCCGGCATCCGCGGCAGCTACGGCGAGCCGGAAAAACTGGTCGGCCGCAACGTGGTGTTCATCGCCAACCTGGCGCCGCGCAAGATGCGCTTCGGCGTCTCGGAAGGCATGATCCTTTCGGCCGGCGGCGACGACGGCCTGTTCCTGCTGGACGCCGACGCCGGCGCGCAAGCCGGCCATCCGGTCAAATAAGGTGCCGCAGCGGCCGACCGCCGACGCCATCGACGCCCTGTTGCCGCAGACCCAATGCGGCCTGTGCGGCTATGCCGGTTGCCGGCCGTATGCCGAGGCCATCGCCGCCGGCGAAGCCGACATCAACCAATGCCCGCCCGGCGGCGACGCCGGCATCCGCGCGCTGGCCGTTTTGCTGGCGTGTGAGCCCAAGCCGCTGAACCCGGAACACGGCGAAACCCGGCCGGAATCCGTGGTCATCATCCGCGAAGCCGAATGCATCGGCTGCACCAAGTGCATCCAGGCCTGCCCGGTCGATGCCATCGTCGGCGCGGCCAAACGCATGCACACCGTGCTGGCCGACCGCTGCACCGGTTGCGACCTGTGCATACCGCCCTGCCCGGTCGACTGCATCGACGTGGTTTACGTTTAGCGGAAATCCCCCTGCGCCGCGCTTCCGCGTCGGAAGGTGGATTGCGGCGGAGTCGAGTTACTTGAGGCGCTCGACCTTATACCCCTTGGCGCGCAGCTTGGCCACCACGCCGTCCTCGCCGAGCAGGTGCATGGCACCGACCACCACCAGGGTGTCGTCGGTGCCGGGCGCGCGCAGGCGCGCTTCCAGCTGCGGCACCCAGGCGTCGTTGCGGGCCACGTTGATGCGGCGGTACAGCGCCGGATACTCGCGGCGCATCTCCAGCGCCATCTCGCGCCACAGGGTTTTGTCGTCGCCGCGGCGCCAGGCCGAATGCAGGGCTTCGATGCGGGCCTTGGCCTCGTCGGCTTCGGCCAGGGCTTCACGCAGCAGCTGATGCTGTTCATCGCCGCGCATGCCGTCCAGCAGCGCGATCTGCAGGGCGCCGGTTTCCAGGCCCGCGCCGGGCTTGCCGGCCTTGGCGGCTTCGGCCACGAAGTGGGCGTCCAGGCCCAGGGCCGGATCCAAGCCGTATTTGCCCATCTCCACTTGGCTGATCAACAGCGCCACGAACCAGGGTTCGAAACGCTGTAACAGGGGCGCGGCGATGCCGGATTTGGTCAGCGCCTCGGCATTGGCGGCGGTCCAGGCGTCGAGTTTGGCGTTCAGCGCCGGGCCGATTTCCTCGGCCAAGGTCTTGCCGTCGCCGCGCAGCGCGGCGCGGGTCATCGCCAGGGCCGTGGCCGGCGAACCCATCTCCTGCGGCGGCAGTTCGAACAGCACGGCCTCGGCATCGCCGAACGCGGCCTCGACCGTGGCCGAGAGCGGATAGTCGTCCGGCTTCAGCAAATGGAACGAGCCGAGCAGGTACAGGCTGTTGTCGGCGTCGCTGACGCGCCACATCGCCGGCGTCGGCGGTTGGGCCACGGCGCAGCCGCCGGTGAGCGCCAGCGTGAGGCAAAGCAAAACGCGCGAAAAGCCCATATCAGATCTTCCGCGCTTTCTTCTCGCCGGCGGTCACCGCCAGGTCGAGGCGGTTTTCCGGCGGCGGCATCGGGCAGGTCGAATAGGCGTTGAACGCGCACGGCGGATTGTAGGCCTTGTTGAAATCGACCACGGTGGTGCCGTCCGGGCCGGCCGGATCGGCGTACAGGAAGCGCGCGGCGGCGTAGCTTTCCTTGCCCGAGGTGCGGTCGGCGAAGATCAGGAACAGGCGGCCGTCGCCCTCGTCCACCGCCTCCAGCGTGTGCGTGACCTCGCCGACTTTGAAGCTGACCGTGCCGGGATTCATCATCGGCTCGACCATGCCCAGGATGTTGACGATGTCGATGGTGCGCCCGGCTTCATGCGGGGTGAAGGTGGCGGTGAAGCGGAACGCGGTGTCGATCGGGAAGTAGTCGATGCCGGTGAACTTCACGCGGGTCTCGGCCTCGGCGTCGCGCACGCGCAGGGCCAGTTTGCCGCCGCGCTCGATCACCACGAAGCTGGCGCGGCCGTTCTCGAAGCCGACCACGCTGGGCGTGCCGCGGCTGTCGGGGGTGAGCTCGGCCTTGCCGGTCAGCGGCTGGCCGTCCAGGGTCAGCGCCACGCCGGCCTCCGGCTGCAGCCAGACCCGGTTGCCGGCGGCGGTGGAAAGCACGCCCAGGCGCGCCGGGCCGACCGCCAGGCGGGTGCCGTTGTCGGCGCCGGAACCGACCCGGGTGAAGCCTTCGGTCGGCAACCAGTGCATGCCGACCAGCGACAGCCAGCCGTCCGGCTTTTTCAGGCGTTCGACGCGCTCGGCGCGCCACGCGGCGATGTCGGCTTCGTATTTCATCTTCTCGGCTTTTTCCTTGGCCAGTTGTTCGGGGCTCGGGCCTTGTTGGCAGGCCGCCAAGGCCAGGGTCGCGGCCATCATCAGTATCGTGCGCATCATCGTCCTCTCATAAACAGGCGGTCCAGTTCGGATTTGTCCAGCTGCACCCAGGTCGGGCGGCCGTGGTTGCATTGCCCGGAGCGTTCGGTGGCCTCCATCGCGCGCAGCAGGGCATTCATTTCGGGCAGGCTCAGGCGCCGGTTGGCGCGCACCGAGCCATGGCAGGCCATGGTCGACAGCAGTTCGTTCTGCGCCTCCTGCAGGCGGCGCGAGGCGCCGAACTCGCGGAATTCGGACAGTACGTCCAGGAACAGCTGGCGCGCGTCGGCGTCGGCCAGCAGGCTCGGCACCGCGCGCACGCTCACCGACTGCGGACCGCTGCGCAGCACCTCGAAGCCGAGCGCACGCAGGGGTTCGGCCAGGCTTTCGCTGGCCGAGGCCTCGGATTCGCTCAGCGGCACCGACACCGGCACCAGCAGCGGCTGGCTGCGGATGCCGCCGTCGCCCTGCGCCGCCTTGAGCTGCTCGTAGGTGATGCGTTCGTGCGCGGCATGCATGTCGACCAGCACCAGGCCGGCGTCGTTCTCGGCCAGGATGAACACGCCATGCAGCTGCGCCAGCGCGAAGCCCAGCGGCGGCGCGGTTTCGGCCGAGGGTTCCGGCA
>CAZRXZ010000062.1:0-6977 GCA_964604095.1 uncultured Arenimonas sp.
CGCGGCGGCGGCCTTCTTGGCCTCCGCCTGCACCTTCTTCACCGCACCCTGCACCGCGTTTCGGGACTTCTTGGTAGCCATCGCGTCACTCCCTTGGGATTCTCGGAACCTGCCGTGGAACTGCTCAGAACTTGCCGTAGTAACCTTCTTTCAGGGCGTCGAACAGATTGGCGGCGGTGTGCATCTCGCCGTCGTATTCGATCTCCTCGTTGCCCTTGACCTCGACCACGGAACCGTCCTCGAGCTCGAAGCGGTAGGTGGTGTTCTCCAGGTCGGACTCCTTGACCAGCACGCCCTGGAAGGCGGCCGGGTTGAAGCGGAACGTGGTGCAGCCCTTCAGCCCCTGCTGGTGGGCGTAGGTGTAGATGTCCTTGAAGTCCTCGTACGGATAGTCGGTCGGCACGTTGGCGGTCTTCGAGATCGAGGAGTCGATCCACTTCTGCGAGGCGGCCTGGATGTCGACGTGCTCCTTCGGCGAGATGTCGTCGGCGGCCACGAAGTAATCCGGCAGCGCGGCTTCTGGATCGGCGCTGTACGGCATCGCCTTGGCGTTGACCAGCTCGCGGTAGGCCAGCAGCTCGTAGCTGTAGACTTCCACCTTTTCCTTGGACTTCTTGCCTTCGCGGATCACGTTGCGGCTGTAGTGGTGCGCGAAGCTCGGTTCGATGCCGTTGGAGGCGTTGTTGGCCAGCGACAGCGAGATGGTGCCGGTCGGCGCGATCGAGCTGTGGTGGGTGAAGCGCGAGCCCTTCTCGGCCAGCTGCGCCGCCAGCTCCGGCGCCACCGTGGCCACGCGCTGCATGTAGCGCGAGTACTTGGCGTGCAGCACGCGGCCCTTGATCTTCTGGCCGACCTTCCAGCCGTCGGCCTTCATTTCCGGACGCTTGCGCAGCATCTCGGCGGTGACCTTGAAGTCCTCGTCCATGATCGGCGCCGGGCCCTTCTCCTCGGCCAGCGCCAGGCCCACTTCCCAGCCGGCCAGCGCCATGTCGCGCGAGACCTGCTCGGTGAACGCCAGGCTTTCCGGCGAGCCGTATTTCATGCGCAGCATGGTCAGCGTGCTGCCCAGGCCCAAAAAGCCCATGCCGTGGCGGCGCTTGCGCAGGATCTCCTCGCGCTGCTTCTCGAGCGGCAGGCCGTTGATCTCGACCACGTTGTCGAGCATGCGGGTGAACACGCGCACCACTTCCTTGTACTCGTCCCAATCGAACGCGGCCTTGTCGGTGAACGGATCGCGCACGAACAGGGTCAGGTTGATCGAGCCCAGCAGGCAGGCGCCGTACGGCGGCAGCGGCTGTTCGCCGCAGGGATTGGTGGCGCGGATGTTCTCGCACCACCAGTTGTTGTTCATCTCGTTGACGCGGTCGATCAGGATGAAGCCGGGCTCGGCGAAATCGTAGGTCGAGGCCATGATCCGGTTCCACAGCTGGCGGGCGCGGATATGGCCGTACACCTTGCAGGCCACCAGGCCGTCGTCGCGGCTGACGTAGCCGGTGCTCACCGGCCAATCGCGCCAGACCACCTTGGCGGCGTCGTTCAGGTCGATGTCGCCCTGCTCCTTGACGCTGACCGGGAACACCAGCGGCCAGTCGGCGTCCTTGGCCACCGCGTCCATGAAGCCGTCGGTGATCAGCAGCGACAGGTTGAACTGGCGCAGACGGCCGTCCTCGCGCTTGGCGCCGATGAATTCCTTGACGTCGGGATGCGAGACGTCGAAGGTGCCCATCTGCGCGCCGCGGCGGCCGCCGGCCGACGACACGGTGAAGCACATCTTGTCGTAGATATCCATGAACGACAGCGGGCCGGAGGTGTGCGCGCCGGCGCCGGACACATACGCGCCGCGCGGACGCAGGGTCGAGAATTCGTAGCCGATGCCGCAGCCGGCCTTCAGGGTCAGGCCGGCTTCGTGCACCTTGTCCAGGATGCCGTCCATCGAATCGGGGATGGTGCCGGACACGGTGCAGTTGATGGTGCTGGTGGCCGGCTTGTGCTCGAACGCGCCGGCGTTGGAGGTGATGCGGCCGGCGGGAATGGCGCCGCGGCGCAGCGCCCACAGGAAGCGCTCGTTCCAATACGCCTGGCGCTCGGCATCCGGCTCGGCCTCCGACAGCGCCTTGGCGACGCGGCGGTAGGTGTCGTCGATGGTCAGATCGACCGGCGTGCCGTTCTTGGCCTTCAGGCGGTATTTCTTGTCCCAGATGTCCAGGGAGGCCGGTTGCAGCGGCAAGGCGTCGGTGTTCGGAGCGGGCACGCGTGCGGGAACGGCTTCCAGGCGGGGTGTACTCATGAGTTGCTTATCTCCCTGATAATTCGATGGATTCCAGCACATCCGTGCCGCCCCTTTACTACATATTGGGGTTTATCGTTTTAAAAACACAAGATGTTGTGTTTCCTCCTGCGTACATTAGCGACCCGATTCCGCCCTGTCAACCCGAAAATCAGCCGCCTGCAGCGGTTCATATCACCTTAATTAACAGCGGCATAGACTCGTTTAACAGGCGTGGAACCGGGTGTGAATCCGGGAATTTTTCTTGCTTGCTATACTTTCCACCCACCGAATCCGAGGTCGATCATGCGCCCTACCCTGCGAACCGTCGCCTTCGCCCTGTTGGGCACCGCCACCGGCGCCTTGGCCGCCGGCCTGTACTTCAGCCAAGCCGGCAAACCGGCCGAAACCGCCGCCGCGCCGGCCTGGGGCATTCCCGCCGCCCAAGCCGGCAGCACCGCCGGCGCCGGCCAGGCGATGCCGACCCTGGCGCCGATGCTGGACAAGGTCACGCCTTCGGTGGTCAACATCTACACCAAGCAACGCGTGCGGGTGAACAACCCGATCGCCGAATTCTTCGGCGGCGGCCGCTATCCGCAGGAGCGCATCTCGCAATCCTTGGGCTCGGGCGTGATCGTGGACGCGGCGCGCGGCCTGATCCTGACCAACAACCACGTGGTCGAAGGCGCCGACGAGGTGTCGGTCAGCCTGACCGACGGCCGCACCTTCGAGGCGCAGCCGGTCGGCTCCGACCCGGACACCGACATCGCGGTCATCCGCATCGCCGCCACCGGCCTGCAGGCGCTGCCGATGGCCGATTCCGGCAAGCTGCGGGTCGGCGATTACGTGGTCGCGGTCGGCAATCCGTTCGGCCTGGGCCAGACCGTCACCAGCGGCATCGTCTCGGCCGTCGGCCGCAGCGGCCTGCAGGGCCTGGGCTACCAGAACTTCATCCAGACCGACGCCTCGATCAACCCCGGCAACTCCGGCGGCGCGCTGGTCAACCTCAACGGCGAACTGGTCGGCATCAACGTGGCCAGCTTCAATCCGCGCGGCAGCGCGGCCGGCAACATCGGCCTGGGCTTCGCCATCCCGGCCAACCTGGCCAAGGAGATCATGCGCCAGCTGATGGCCTACGGCGAAGTGCGCCGCGGCTCGCTGGGGCTGGACGCCGAAACCGCGCAGACCACCGAGCAGCCGATCGTCAAAGGCGCGATGGTGACCCGCGTGTACCGCGGCGGCCCGGCCGAGGCCGCCGGCATCCGCCCCGGCGACGTCATCCTGCAGGCCAACGGCCAGCGCATCGAAAGCGGCGAGGCGCTCAGCAACCTGGAAGGCCTGCTGCCGCTGAACGCGCCGGTCCGCCTGCAGTTGATGCGCGGCGACCAGCGCCTGGAGCTCAGCGCGCAGCTGAAGGCCGCGCCGAAGGAACTCGACGCCGGCCAGCTGGATGCGCGCCTGACCGGCGCGGTGCTGATCGACACGCCGGAACGCTACCGGCAGACCGGCATGCGCGGCGTCATCGTCAGCAAGGTGGCCGCCGGCAGCCGGGCCGAACGCAACGGACTGGAAGCCGGCGACCGCATCCTGGTGCTGAACCGGCAGGCGGTGAGCGACCTGGCCGGCCTGCGCGCGTTGCTGTCGGCCGCTCCGCGCCGGCTGGAGCTCGGTCTGGCGCGCGGCCGGCAGTCGGGCTATCTGGAGATGCGCTGAAAAACACGGGGCGTGCACGCGCTTCGGGGTATCCTAAGCGCCTATGCCCGCCATCAAAGCCCTCAGTCTCGATCTCGACGACACCCTCTGGCCGATCTGGCCGATCATCGAACGCGCCGAAACCGCGCTGCACGAATTCCTGCTGACGCACGCGCCGGCCACCGCCGCGCAGTTCCCGATTCCGGCCATGCGCCACGTGCGCGAGCAGATCGCGCAGGCGCATCCGGAACTGGCGCACGACTTCACCGCCCAGCGCAAGCTCTCGCTGCGGCACGCGTTCCGGCTCTCGGGCGAATCCGAAGCGCTGGCCGAACCGGCCTTCGACGCCTTCTTCCGCGCGCGCAACGACGTGACCCTGTACGACGACTGCCTGCCGGCGCTGGAGCGCCTGGCCGCGCGCTTCCCGCTGATCGCGCTGACCAACGGCAACGCCGACCTGCAACGCACCGGCATCGGCCGTTTCTTCGTCGGCTGCGTGTCGGCGCGCGACATCGGCCACGCCAAGCCGCATACGCCGATCTTCGACGCCGCACGCCGCCGACTCGACCTCGACGCCGCGCAGATCCTGCATGTCGGCGACGACCCCTGGCTGGACGTGCAGGGCGCGCACGGCGCCGGCTTCCGCTCGGCCTGGATCAACCGCACCGGCGCGGTCTGGCCGGGCGAGATCGCCGCCGCCCACATCACCGTCACCGACCTTACGCAACTGGCCGACCGGCTGGAGGAGAACGCCGCATGACCCCGAACCCCGCCACGCCCGGACTGCGCGCCGAGCGCGCCGCCGCCTCGCGCCCGATCGACGTCATCGCGCCCGCCGATTACCCGGCCTGGCTGGCCGCGCAGCCGGCGTTCTGCCGCAATTGGCTGGCCAGCCAAGGCTTCGCCGGCAAGGGCGGGCAGTTCGCGCTGTTGCCGGACGAGTCCGGGCATTGGCAGCGCGTGCTGGCGGTGCTGGACGGCGACCATCCCTACGCCGTGGCGCACCTGCCGAAACTGCTGCCCGCCGGCGATTACCACCGCGGCGCCGGCACCGCCATCGGCGCCGATGCGCTGGCGCTGGGCTGGGGCTTGGGCGCCTACCGCTTCGAGCGCTATCTCGACCGCCGCGAGCCGGCGATGCTGCACGCCGAAGGCCACGACCCGCGCAGCCTGGCGTTGCTGGCGGCCAGCACCCTGGTGCGCGACATGGTCAACACCCCGGCCGAGGACATGGGGCCGGAGCACCTGGAACAGCTGGTGCATGCCGCCGCCAGCGAATTCGGCGCGCGCAGCGAAGCGGTGGTCGGCGACGCCCTGCTGGAACGCGGCTTCCCGACCATCCATGCCGTGGGCCGCGCCGCGCACCGCGCGCCGCGCCTGCTGCGGCTGGACTGGGGCGACGAGGCGCATCCGCGCGTGGTGCTGTGCGGCAAGGGCGTGTGCTTCGACACCGGCGGCCTGGACCTGAAGCCGGCCGACGGCATGCGCAACATGAAGAAGGACATGGGCGGCGCCGCGCACGCCCTGGCGCTGGCGCGCCTGGTGATGCAGCAGCGGCTGCCGATCCGGCTGACGCTGCTGATCGCGGCGGTGGAGAACAGCGTGGCCGGCAACGCGTTCCGGCCCGGCGACGTCATCACCACCCGCCAAGGGCTGACCGTGGAGATCGACAACACCGACGCCGAAGGCCGTCTGGTGCTGTGCGACGCCCTGGCCCTGGCCGGCGAACTGCGGCCGGCGCTGATCATGGATTTCGCCACGCTGACCGGCGCCGCGCGCATCGCGCTCGGCCCCGACCTGCCGGTGCTGTACAGCAACCGCGACGAGCTGGCGCAGGCCTATCTGGCCGCCGGCGACGCGCAGCACGATCCGCTCTGGCGCCTGCCGCTGTGGCAGCCGTACCTCGCCTACCTGAAATCGAACGTGGCCGACCTGGCCAACGCCGGCAGCCGGATGGCCGGCAGCGTGACCGCCGCGCTGTTCCTGCAGCGCTTCGTGCCGGCCGACATCGCCTGGACGCACGTCGACGTGTACAGCTGGAACGACAGCGAGCGCCCGGGCAAGCCGGCCGGCGGCGAAGCCCAAGGCCTGCGCGCCGCGTTCGCCCTGCTAAGCCAAAAATATGACGACCGGCACTCGGCTTCGGCCTGATCACGCCGCATACTTCCCACCGAACCGCCCTTTCAGGACTTCCGCATGAACCGCTCCGACAGCGCACTCCACGAACTGAAGATCGACCGTAACCGCGGCCCCGTGGCCCGCAAGCGGCGTTGGCCGCTGGTCGCCGCCGTCGCGGCGGTCCTGGTGCTGGCGTTTTTCCTGCTGCGCGGCGGCAAGCCGCTGGCGGTCGAGACCGTCAACCCGCGCTCGGCCGCCGAAAGCGGCCCGGCCTCGGTGCTCGACGCCTCCGGCTACGTGACCGCGCGCCGCATCGCCACCGTGTCCTCGAAAGTGACCGGCAAGGTGCGCGAGGTCTACATCGAAGAAGGCCAGCGCGTCGCCGAAGGCGAGATCCTGGCGCGCCTGGACGACCAGGACGCCAGCGCCCAGCTGGACGTGGCGCAGGCGCAGGTGGCCGCCAGCCGCTCGCAGCTGGCCGAAGCGCAGGCGCAGCTGGCGCTGGCCGACAGCAACTACCGCCGCACCCGCGACCTGGCCGCGCAGCAGCTGGTCTCCAAGCAGGCGCTGGACACCGCCAAGGCCGAACGCGATTCGCGCGCCGCGCGCCTGTCCAGCCTGCAGAAATCGGTGGCGCTGGCGCTCGATCAACGCGCCGTATCGGCGCTGGGCGTGGACAACACCGTGATCCGCGCGCCGTTCGCCGGCGTCATCATCGCCAAGGCGGCGCAGCCGGGCGAGATGATCTCGCCGATCTCCGCCGGCGGCGGCTCGATCCGTACCGGCATCGGCACCCTGGTCGACATGGATTCGCTGGAAGTGCAGGTCGACGTCAACGAGGCCTATATCGGCCGCGTCACGCCCGGCATGCCGATCCAGGCCATGCTCAACGCCTATCCGG
>CAZRXZ010000063.1:0-6826 GCA_964604095.1 uncultured Arenimonas sp.
TGTTCCAGGAAACCCAGCAGGCCGAACGCAAGCTGTTCACCACCTTCAAGGAACTGGACCACTACCCGGAGCGCGAGCCGGCGGAATACATCGGCCCGCTGAACGCGGTGCGCGGTGCCGAACCGGAATGGCCGGAAGGCGACGGCGCCAAGGTATTCGCCTACCTGAAGCCGTTCCCGACCCTGGGCCAGCTGTTCATGCAGCTCAACCAGAAGAAGCTCCGCACCTTGATTTACCCGGACGGCATTCCGGAAAAACTGATGCGCGAACACGCCTCGGCCACGCTGCGCTTCGTCGACAAACCGCTGGACATGCCGCGCATCGGCGAAACCGCGGACTTCGCCATCCATAACGGCAACCACGGCACCACCTGCGAACTGATGCTGGCCGGATTGCCGTCGCTGGTATTGCCGCTGCACGCCGAGCAATCGATCATGGGCCGGCATCTGCAGCAGATGGGCGCCGGCCTGTCGTTCGTGGAAAAGACCGCCGACCAGTTCCATCAGGGCCTGAGCGCCTTATCGCGCGAGGACGGCTACCGGCAGGCAGCGCGCGCCTTCGCCGACCGTCACCGGGATTTCGACCGCCAGCAACCGGTGCAGACCGTGTTGGCGGCGATCGACGCGCTGTTGGCTTACGCGTCCAGCTCCGCCCAGCGCGCGTAGGCGGCATCCAGTTCGGCCTGGCACTGCGCCATGTCCTGGCCGTGCGCGGCGATGGCCGTCGCCGGCTGCTGGTAGAACCCGGCGTCCTGCATGCGCGCGGTCAACTCCGCCAGACGCGTTTCCAGCCGCTCGATCGTGGCCGGCAACTGCTCCAGCTCGCGCGCGTCCTTGTAGCTGAGCTTCTTCTTCGCCGGCACGGCGGCGGCCGGCGCCGCCGGCTCGGCGGGCTCCGGCTTGCGTGCGGCCGACGCGGCGGCACGCGGTCGCGCGGCGCGGCTCTGGCGCATGGCATCGCTGTAGCCGCCGACGTATTCGCCGATGCTGCCGTCGCCTTCCATCACCAGGCAGGAGGTCGCCACCGCATCGATGAAGTCGCGGTCGTGGCTGACCAGCAGCAGGGTGCCGGGGTAGCCGTCGAGCAGCTCCTCCAGCAGCTCCAGGGTCTCCACGTCCAGGTCGTTGGTCGGTTCGTCCATCACCAGCAGATTGGACGGCTGCGCGAACAGCTTGGCCAGCAACAGCCGGTTACGCTCGCCGCCGGACAGCCGGGTGATCGGCGCGCGCGCGCGTTCGGGGCTGAACAGGAAATCCTGCAGGTAGCCGAGCACATGCTTGCGCGCGCCGTTGATGTCGATGAACTCCTGGCCCTCGGAGACGTTGTCGAGCGCGTTCCAGTCCTCGCGCAGGGTGTTGCGGTATTGGTCGAAATAGGCGATCTGCAGCTTGGTGCCCTGCTCCACCGATCCCGCCTGCGGCGCCAGCTGGCCCAGCAGCAGTTTCAGCAGGGTCGATTTGCCGCTGCCGTTCGGCCCGATTAGGGCGATGCGGTCGCCGCGCAGCACGCGGGTGCTGAAATCGCGCACCAGCACGCGCTCGCCGTAACCGAAGCGCACGTCCTTGACGTCGAACACGCGCTTGCCCGAATTCTCGGCCTGGGCCGCCTGCATCTTGACGTTGCCGACCGCCTCGCGCCGCTGCGCGCGTTCCCGCCGCATCGCCTCCAGCCGGCGCACGCGGCCTTCGTCACGGGTGCGGCGGGCCTTGATGCCCTGCCGGATCCAGACCTCCTCCTGCGCCAGGAACTTGTCGAAACGGGCGTTGTTGACCGCTTCGTCGTTCTGCCGCTCGGCCAGGCGGCGCTGGTAGTTGGCCCAGTCGCCGGGCCAGGAGGTGACCTGGCCGCGGTCGATCTCGACGATGCGGGTGGCCAGGTTCTTCAGGAAGCGCCGGTCGTGGGTGATGAACACCAGGCAGCCGTCCCATTGCAGCAGGGTCTTTTCCAGCCAGTCGATGGCTTCGATGTCGAGGTGGTTGGTCGGCTCGTCCAGCAGCAGCACGTCCGGCTGCGCCACCAAGGCGCGCGCCAGCAGCACGCGCCGCTTCATGCCGCCGGACAGACCGGCGAAATCCAGTTCGGCATCCAGCTGCATGCGTTGCAGGGTCTCGCCCACCTGCTGCTCCAGGCTCCAGCCGCCGCCGGCCTCGATGCGCTCCTGCACCGCCGCCAAGGCGTCGGCGTCGAACACGGCCTGGTGGCTGAGGTGGTGGTACAGCGCGATATCGGCGCCCAGATTGCCCAGGCCGGTGGCCACCACATCGAACACGCTGCCGTGCAGGTCGGCCGGCACTTCCTGCTCCAGACGCGCGACCTTGGCGTTGCCGCGCAGGATCTCGCCGTCGTCGGGCTGCAGGTCGCCGGCGATCAGCTTCAGCAGGGTCGATTTGCCGGCGCCGTTGCGGCCGATCAGGGCGATGCGCTCGCCGTTGTCCAGCCCGAGCTCGACCTGTTCGAGCAGAAGCGGGCCGCCGACGCTGAAGTCGACGCGGTTGAGGCTGATCAGGGGCATGGGCGGTCCGGCGCGGGAAAGTCCGCTATTGTACCCGCGACCGGGGCCGCGCCGGGCCGGCGTGCGATAATGGCGCCATGCCCGACATCCTGCTGTCCACCCTGAACGCCCGTTACAGCCACGCCTCGCTCGGCCTGCGCTGCCTGCGCGCCAACCTCGGCGCCCTGCGCGCGCGTTCGGCCATCCGCGAATTCGTGATCGGCCAGAAGACCGAAGAGCTGGCCGAGGCCATCCTGGCCGAGAACCCGCGCATCCTGGGCTTGGGCGTGTACATCTGGAACTGCGAGGAAAGCCTGAAGCTGGTGCTGATGCTGAAGGCCCTGCGGCCGGAGCTGGTCATCGTGCTGGGCGGCCCGGAAGTGAGCTACGAAAGCGGCGAACAGGCCATCTGCGCCGCCGCCGACTACACCATCACCGGCTGGGGCGACGTCAGCTTCGGCCAGCTGTGCGCGCAGATCCTGGCCGGCGAAGCGCCGGAAGGCCGTATCATCCCCGGTATCCAGGCCAAGCTCGAGGACCTGGCCTCGCCCTACGGCGAGTACACCGAGGAGGACATCCGCCAACGCCACCTGTACGTCGAGGCCTCGCGCGGCTGTCCGTTCAAGTGCGAATTCTGCCTGTCGGCGCTGGACAAGACCGCGTGGCCGTTTCCGCTGGAGGCCTTCCTGGCCGACCTGGAAATGCTGTGGCAAAAAGGCGCGCGCCAGTTCAAGTTCGTCGACCGCACCTTCAACCTCAAGGTCGACACCTCGCTGCGGATCATGGACTTCTTCCTCGGCAAGATCGCCGAGAACCCGGACGACCCGCCGTTCGCGCACTTCGAGCTGGTGCCCGACCATCTGCCGGAAAAGCTGAAGGACGCCATCCTGCGCTTCCCGGAAGGCACCCTGCAGTTCGAGATCGGCATCCAGACCTTCAACCCCGAGGTGCAGACGCTGATTTCGCGCCGGCAGAAGAACGAGGTCGCGCGCGACAACATCCTGTGGCTGGGCGAACACAGCGGCGCGCACCTGCACGTCGACCTGATCGCCGGCCTGCCCGGCGAGGACATCGACAGCTTCGCCGACGGCTTCGACCGGCTGGTGGCGCTGAAGCCGCACGAGATCCAGTTCGGCATCCTGAAGCGCCTGCGCGGCGCGCCGATCGCCCGCCATACCGCGGCCTTCGGCCTGCGCTTCAATCCCGCCCCGCCCTACAACATCCTGGCCACCGACCGCATCGGCTTCGGGCAGATGCAGGAGCTGTCGCGCTTCTCGCGTTACTGGGACATCCTGGCCAACTCCGGACGCTTCCCGCGCGGCCTGGCGCTGCTGCTGGGCGACTCGCCGTTCCGCCGCTTCCTGGCGTTCGCGCGCTGGCTGTACGCGCGCACCGGCCAGACGCATGCGCTGGCGCACGAGCGCGTGGTGCACCTGCTGCACGAATACCTGATCGCCGAACTCGGGCTGGCGGAAGCCGAGGCCTCGGCCGCGTTGATCGCCGACTACCGCGGCACCGGCGGGCGCAGCCGCCTGCGTTTCGAGGACGGCGACGCCGCGCTGCCGCCGCCCCGCCCGTCGCGGCGCAAGGGGCACACGCCCGAGCGCCAGAGCCGGCATCTGCGGGCATGAAAAAAGCCGGGCGATGCCCGGCTTTTTCCGTTTCGCGGCGGTTCGATCAGAAGCGCTTGCCGAACATCACCGAGTACACCATCGGATCGACGTTGGCGGTGCCGATGTCGGCGCCGTTGAGCTTGACGTCGGCGTCGATGTCCATCCAGCGGGCGTCAACGGTCATGTCCCAGCTGTCCGAGACCTGGAAGCGCACGCCGGCTTGGGCGGCCAGGCCGAAGCTGTTGCCGATCGAGATGTTGTTGCCGACCAGCGGGCCCTTTTCCTTCTCGCTGAAGGTCAGGGTGTAGTTCAGGCCGGCGCCGACGAACGGGCTGACCTTGGCTTCCGGGTTGAAGTAGTACTGCACCGAGAAGGTCGGCGGCAGGTGCTTGAATTCGGCCACGGTGCCACCGTTCAGGGCGACTTCGTGCTTGAACGGGGTGGCGGCCAGCACTTCGATGGCGACGTTCGGGTTCAGGTGGTAGCCGAAGCTCAGGCCGAGCTGGGTGTTGCTGTCGATGGTGGCGTTGGCGCCGGCGACCGTGCCGTTATCCGACTTCGGATTGACGTTGGTCAGGCCGCCACGCACGAACCAGTCGGCGGCGGAAGCGGATTGGGCGGCGAAGCCGGCAAGCAGCAGGACGGCGAGAGTGGACTTCTTCATGATTTTTTCTCCTTGGGTTGAAATCATGAGGTCATTATCCGGCGTTAAAAATGCGTGATATTGACTCAAGTCAAATCCCTTCCGCGGGAAACCGAAAAACCCCGGAAACCCGGGGTTTTTCATCAAGTTATACGCAAAGGCGGGTCAGGGTGACTGTTTGTACACCGTACCGCCCTTCATCACGAACCCCACGTTCTCCAGCAAGGTCACGTCTTGGGTCGGGTCGCCGGACACCGCCACGATGTCGGCGAAACGGCCGGCTTCGATGACGCCCACATCGCTGCGACCCAAGGCTTCGGCGGCATTGGCGGTGGCGCTTTGGATCGCCTGCGACGGCGTCATGCCGTAGCGCACCATCCAACGGAACTGCTTGGCGTTGTCGCCGTTCGGGTGCACGCCGGCATCGGTGCCGTACACCATGCGCACGCCGGCGCGGTGCGCCTTGCGGAAGCCCTCGCGCTGCACGTCGGCCACTTCCCGGTCCTTGCGCAGGTTATCTTCCAGCACGCCGTTCTTGCGGCCCTCGGACTGCGTGTACTCGGTGTTGTAGATGTCCATCGACAGCCAGGTGCCGTGCTTCTTGGCCAGTGCGATGCCTTCGTCGTCGATCAGGCTGGCGTGCTCGATGGTGTCGACGCCGGCGCGGATGGCGTCCTTGATGCCGGCGGCGCCATGCGCGTGCGCGGCCACCTTCAGGCCGTACATGTGCGCGTCGTCGACCACCGCCTGCATCTGCGCCAGGCTCATCTGCTGCTGGCCGGGCTCGGTGTTGCGCGAGAACACGCCGCCGGTGGCGCAGATCTTGATCACCTCGGCCCCGTATTTGCGCACGGTGCGCACCGAACGCCGGGCCTCGTCGGCCGAGTCGACGTTGAACGGGCTCTTCTGGTCCATCGAGGGCGGGAAGAAGGTGGAATCGCAGTGGCCGCCGGTGGCGCCGAACGAATGCGCGGCCGGGACGATGCGCGGGCCCGGCACCTTGCCCTGGTCGATGGCCTGCTTCAGGCCGATGTCGTTCCAGTCGCCGGCGCCGACGTTGCGGATGGTGGTGAAGCCGGCCTGCAGCGTCTTGAGCGCGTTCGGCACCGAAATCACCGACCAGAACCGGTCGCCGAACTGCAGCGAGGTATAGCCGCCGTAGCCGGGGTCGGCGTCGATGTGGGTGTGCATGTCGATCAGGCCCGGCAGCAGGGTCATGCCCTTGAGCTCGATGACGCGGTCGGCGGCCGGCAGCGTGCCGCCGGACTGCACCGCCACGATACGTTCACCGCGCACGGTGACCACCGGATTGGCGACGGTGCGTCCGGTGCGGCTGTCGAACAGGCGTTCGGCGACCAGCACGGTGGTGGTCGGCGCCGGCTCGGCCCAGGCGGCGGAAGCGGCGAACGCCAGCGCCAGGGCGGCGGCGGATTTACGCGGAAGCATCATGCGGAACCTCTTTGCGGGGTGGAGGAAACGGGTAACGGCCATTCTGCCATGCCGGTTCAATCCGGCGCCAGCACGGTTTGGTTGCGGCCGCCGTGCTTGGCGCGGTACAGCGCGGCGTCGGCGCGCGCCAGCCATTGCGGCGCGCTTTCGCCCGGCCGCAGGCCGGCCACGCCGAGCGAGACCGTGACCCGCCCGATCGGCTCGCGCAGGTCGCGCTCGCAGGCGCGGCGGATCTTTTCGGCGAGTTCGCCGGCCTCTCCGGCGCTGACGCCCTTCAGCAGCATCAGGAACTCCTCGCCGCCGTAGCGGTAGAAGCGGTCGATATGCCGGCTGTTGTCGCGCACCAGACGGGAAAACCCGACCAGCACACCGTCGCCCTTGTCGTGTCCGTGCCGGTCGTTGATGGCCTTGAAATGGTCGATGTCCATCAGCACGATCGCCATCGGCGTGCGCGTGCGGGCGGACTCCTCGGCCGCCAGGCCGAGCTCCAGCTCCATGTTGCGCCGGTTGAACGCGCCGGTGAGCGGATCGACCGTGGCCAGATGCTGCAGGCGCGCGTGCTGCATGGCGTATTGGTCGGCGATGATGTAGCTGAGCAGCGACAGCAGCAGGCTGGTGGCCAGGAACGAC
>CAZRXZ010000064.1:0-2719 GCA_964604095.1 uncultured Arenimonas sp.
GGATGACCGGGATGTCGCCGGGCAGCAGCACATGCTCCGGCTTGCCGGCCTGGCCCAAGGTGTACACCGGCGGGTGTTGCACCAGCCACAGCTGGTCGGCGCCGGGCTCCTCGCCGCGCGCCGCGGTGTGGCGCTCCATGGCGTCCCAGACCGCTTGATAGGGCTGCAGGCCGAGACGGTAAATCCGCCAATCGGGGCTTACAGCGTCCACTTGATCTCGGGGTGGGCGCGCAGGGCGTGGTGCGCGGCTTCGTAATCGGCCCGGGATGCGGCCTTGAACTGGACCGAAACCGACACGAAGCGGCCGGCGCTGGAGGCGCGCGAGGACACGGTTTCGTGCAACACGGTCAGCCCGGCCTGCTCCAGTTCGCGCGGCACGGCGGTTTCCAGCCCGGCCTGGGCCGAACCCATGGCGGTAATCTCGAACACGCCCGGGAAGGCGAAACCCTGCTCTTTCGGATTGTCGGTACTCATGCCGGTATTATCGGGGCAATCCGGGCAAAACCCAAGGGCCGCCGGCCGGGCAAAGCATGGCTTTCGGCACATTTTCTTAACGGCCGTTGGCGTAAAATCGGGGAGTTACCCACACGAGGCCGTACCCCATGCTGAAAAACCCCGTCACCCTGTCCATCGCGCTTGCCCTGGCCGCCGCCAGCCTGGGCGCCGCCGCCGCTCCGGCCGAGCCGGCCGCCCACCACGCCCAGCACGCCATGAATCCCTTCTTCCAGCAAAGCCCCCTGCCGTACCAATACCCGCAGTTCGACAAGATCAAGGACAGCGATTTCGCGCCGGCCTTCGACCGCGGCATGGCCGAACACGCCCGCGAGATCCAGGCCATCGCCGATAACCGCAAGGCGCCGACCTTCGACAACACCATCCTGGCGATGGAACGCTCCGGCCAGCTGCTGACCCGCGCCGCGATCGCGTTCGGCAACCTGACCAGCACCAACACCAACGACGCCCTCGACAAACTGGACGCCGAGTACTCGCCCAAGTTCGCCGCCCACCGCGACAGCATCTACCTGAACGCCAAGCTGTTCGCGCGCATCAAGGCGCTGTATGAACAACGCGCCAACCTGGGTCTGGACGAGCAAGGCGTGCGCCTGATCGAGCGCTACTACACCGATTTCGTGCGCGCCGGCGCCAACCTGAGCGACGCGCAGAAGACACGGGTCAAGGCAATCAACGCCGAAATGGCGACGCTGACCACCCAGTTCAGCCAGAACGTGCTGGCGGAAGTGAACGACTCGGCGGTGATCGTCTCCGACCGCGCCGAGCTGGCCGGCCTGAGCGACGAACAGATCGCCGTGCTGGCCAAGAGCGCCGAAGAGAAAGGCATGCCGGGCAAATACCGCATCGCCCTGCTCAACACCACCGGCCAGCCGCTGCTGCCGCAGCTGGACAACCGCGCCCTGCGCGAGCGCCTGCACAAGGCCTCGGTCGCCCGCGGCAGCCGCGGCAACACGTTCGACAACCGCGCCATCGTCTCGCGCGTGACCAAACTGCGCGCCGAGCGCGCCGCGATCATGGGCTATTCCAGCTACGCCGCGTTCGGCCTGGCCGAAGAGACCGCCAAGAACCCGGAAGCGGTCAACGCCATGCTGGCCAAGCTGGCGCCGGCCGCGGTCGCCAACGCCCGCAAGGAAGGCGCCGTGCTGCAGGCCATGATCGACCGGGAGCAGAAGGCCAAGAAGCAGCCGACTTTCGCGCTGGAGCCCTGGGACTGGGCCTACTACACCGAGAAGGTGCGCAAGGCCCAGTACGATTTCGACGAGAACCAGCTGAAGCCGTACCTGGAACTGAACAACGTGCTCGAGAAGGGCATCTTCCACGCGGTGACCGAACTGTACGGCGTGACCTTCAAGCAGCGCACCGACCTGCCGGTGTACCACGAGGACGTCAAGGTCTACGAGGCCTTCAACGCCGACGGCTCCGAGCTGGCGCTGATCCTGGTCGATCCGTTCGCGCGTTCCTCCAAGCGCGGCGGCGCCTGGATGAGCTCCTACGTCGACCAGTCCGAACTGATGGGCACCAAGCCGGTGGTGGCGTTCCACCTGAACGTGACCGAACCGACCGAAGGCAAGCCGGCGCTGCTGACCTGGGACGACGTCAACACCGCGTTCCATGAATTCGGCCACGTGCTGCACGGCATGTTCTCGGACGTGAAGTATCCCTACTTCAGCGGCACCAACGTGCCGCGCGACTTCGTCGAGTTCCCCTCGCAGGTGAACGAGATGTGGTCGACCTGGCCGTCGGTGCTGGCCAACTACGCCGTGCACTGGCAGACCGGCGAACCGATGCCGAAGGAACTGCTGGACAAGGTGCTGTCGGCCGAGAAGTTCAACCAGGGCTACACCACCACCGAATACCTGGGCGCCGCCCTGCTCGACCAGCGCTGGCACCAGGTGTCGGCCGACCAACTGCCGGACGCCGACGGCGTGATGGATTACGAGGCCAAGGCACTGAAGGACGTCGGCCTGGATTACGCCGCCGTGCCGCCGCGCTACCGCACCAACTACTTCAGCCACATCATGGGCGGCTACGCGGCCGGTTACTACGCCTACATCTGGTCGGAAGTGCTGGACGCCACCACGGTGGAGTGGATCAAGAACCACGGCGGTCTGACCCGCGCCAACGGCGACCGCTTCCGCGCCAAACTGCTGTCGCGCGGCGGCAGCAAGGACGCGCTGCAGCTGTTCCGCGACTTCGCCGAGCAGGA
>CAZRXZ010000064.1:2819-6675 GCA_964604095.1 uncultured Arenimonas sp.
TCGGCCGGCGGCAGGGTGATCACCACCGAGGCCAGATCGCCGCCGAGCGGCAGCAAGGCCAGCGTCTGTCCGTAATCCAGGCACTCCCAGGCGATACCCGGACGCGGACGCTCCAGGCGCATGCGGCAGACCAGCATGCTGCGGCCGAAGTCGCGGTGACGGGCCGACAGGCCGGCCATGCGGCGCGCTTCCGAAAAGCGGCTGTCGGCCGCGACCACCAGCCGGGCGTCGAGCGTGCGGCCGTCGTCCAAGCGCACGCGGGCGCCGTCCGGGCCGCGCTCCAGGCCGCGGGCGCGGCGCCCCAGATGCCAATCGATGCCCGTTGCGTCCGCCGCGGCCTGATAGGCGATGCGACGCAACGCCCGGTTGGACACCATCCAGCCCAAGGCCTCGGCGCCGTCCGGCGCGCGCACCGACATCGGCACCGGCGCATCGCCGTCGAACACCTGCGCCTCGTGCATCGCCGTGATTTCGTCCGGCGCCAACAGCGGCCACTGTCGCCAGTGCGTCAGCAATTCGCGTGACAGCGCGGTGAGCGCGATCTCGCGCCCGTCATCCGGCGGCGCGGCGAGCGTTCCGGCATCGGCCGGATCGATCAGGGCGACGGAAAGGCCCGCGCGGGCCAGCGCGCCGGCCAGGGTGAGTCCGGCGGGGCCGGCGCCGATGATGGCGGCATCGTAGGTCATGGCATGTCCGATGGTGGCGTGGATGCCATACCCTACGCCAGACCGCGCGGACGCGGCTTGATCCGCATCAAGCAACCGGACCCATGCCCGTAACGAAAAAGCCGGCTTGCGCCGGCTTTTTGTTTCGGTGCGGATTGCGCTTACAGCTTGTCCCACCACATCAGGAAGGCGTCCCACAGGCGGCCGAAGAAGCCGGCCTCTTCGACCGCGGCTTTCGCCACCAGCGGCGCCTGCGCCACCACCTGGCCGTCCAGGCTGATCTTCAGCGTGCCGACCGGCTGGCCGGCCTTCAGCGGCGCCACGATGTACTTCGGCACGTCGATGTTGGCCTTCAGCGCCTCGAACTTGCCGCGCGGCACGGTGACGTCAAGCGGCGCCGCCACCGACAGCGCGATGGTGTCTTCGGCGCCCTTCCACAGGCGCGGCGCGGCGATGGTCTTGTCCGGCGTGTACAGGGTACGGGTTTCGAAGAAGCGGAAACCCCAGTTCAGCAGCGCCAGGCTGCCGTTCTCGCGCAGGTCGAAGCCCTGCTTCTGCGAATCGCTCTGGATGCCGAGCACCACCGAGACCAGGCGCTGTTCGCCGCGCTTGGCCGAGGCCAGCAGGCAGTAGCCGGCGGCCGAGGTGTGGCCGGTCTTGATGCCGTCGACCGAGGCGTCCTTCCACAGCAGGCCGTTGCGGTTGTGCTGGCGGATGCCGTTGACCGTGTATTCCTTGATCTTGTTGTAGGCGTAGGATTCCGGGAAATCGCGCACCATGGCACGGCCCAGCAGCGCCAGGTCGCGCGCGGTCGAGTAATGGTTCGGGTCCGGCAGGCCGTGCGGGTTCATGAAGTGCGAATTGGTCATGCCGATCTTCTTGGCATAGCTGTTCATCAGCTCGATGAAGGCCTGCTCGGAGCCGGCCACGTGCTCGGCCAACGCGATGGCGGCGTCGTTGCCGGACTGGATGACCATGCCGCGTTCGAGGTCTTCCAACGCGACCGTACTGCCCAGCGGCAGGAAGCTGGTGGAGCCGTCGGTACCGCCGCCGCCGCCGCGCCAGGCGTTTTCGCTGATCAGCACCTGGTCGCTGGGTTTGATCTTGCCGGCCTTGATTTCGGCGGCGACCACATACGAGGTCATCACCTTGGTGAGGCTGGCCGGTTCCACGCGCTGGTCGGCGTTCTGGCTGGCCAGCACGTGCCCGTTGGCGTAATCCATCACCAGCCAGGCGGTGGCGCCGGTGGGCACCGGGGCGGCCGGAATCTGCACCGGGGTGCTGGCCGGGGACGGCAGGGGAACGGGTTGCGCCATGGCCACGGCCACGACACCGGCGGCAACGGCCGCGATCACTCGGGAAATGCGCATACGGGGTACTCCGGAAAAAGACGACTGCCCCGCCATTTTAAGCCTATTCGGCCCCGACCCGTAGCCCTTTCAGCCCAAGTCCGGCCAGTTTTTCCTGGATTCTGCGGGATTCGATCTCGCCCACGGGCCCGATGCGCACGCGCCAGACGGTACCGGCCTCGGCGCGGTGCTTCTGCAGGAACACGTCCTCGATGCCGGCCGCGCGCAGGCGGGCCGCCATCGCCTTGGCGTTATCCTCTTCGCCGTAAGCGGCCACCTGCAGGTAGCGCCGGTCGGCGTCCGGCGTCTCGATCCGCACCGGTGGCGGCAACGCCTCGCCGGTGATGGCCTCGACCTCGACCTGGGCGGTGCCGGTGCGGTTGATGCCCAGCTTGCTGGCGGCGGCGAAACTCAGGTCGATGACGCGGCCGGAATGGAACGGTCCGCGGTCGTTGACGCGCACGATCACCGATTGCCCGGTGTCGAGCCGGGTCACGCGCGCGAAGCTGGGAATCGGCAGGGTCTTGTGCGCGGCGCTGAACTGGCACATGTCGTACGGCTCGCCGCTGGAGGTGTTGCGGCCGTGGAACTTGGTGCCGTACCAGGACGCGATGCCGCGCTCGCGGTAGCCTTCGGCCGAATCCAGCACGTAATAACTTTTGCCCAGCACCTTGTACGGCGAACGGTTGCCGTAGCGCGATTTCGGTTCGGCGCGCGGCACCGGTTCGCGCAGCAGGCTCACGTCCAGTTCGCCGTCGGGGTGGGCGTCGGCGACGCCCGGCGCGTACAGGCCGCCGGCGGTGTAGTTGCGTTCGTCGTGCTGCATCACCTGCCGGCAGACGCGCGCGTTGTTGCGTTCGGCATCGCCCGCGGCTTGCGCGGCCTCATCCGGGCGCACGGCAGACGGCGTCTGCGCCGAACCGGTGCGCGGCGGTGCAGGCGCGTCATCGCGCTTCACGGGCGCGCTGCTGCAGGCCGCCAAGGCCAACGCCAGCAGCGGCACGAGACGCGTGGCGCTCATCGGCCGCCGGATGCCTCCGCAGGCTGCGCGGGCGCATACGGCCGTTGCGCAATCTCCTGCGCCAGCTGCCAAACCGCCATCGCGTACATCGGCGAGCGGTTGTAGCGGGTGATGACCCAGAAGTTCTTGAAGCCGATCCAGTGCTCGGTGCCGCGTGCGCCTTCCAGCGTCAGCAAGGTGGCCGGCAGATCGGCCGCACCGCCCACCGGCGCGTAGCCTTTGCCGGCCAATTCGGCCAGGGAATATTTCGCCTCCCAGTTCTCCGGCTTGAACGGCGCCGCGCCCGCGGCCGCGACGGCGGGCACGAACACCGGATTGCCCGGTTGCCAACCGTGGCCGATGAAGTAGTTGGCGATCGAGGCGAACGCGTCCTTCCTGGAGCCGAACAGGTCGCGCTTGCCGTCGCCGTCGCCGTCGACCGCGTAACGGCGGTAGCTGGACGGCATGAACTGGCCCAGGCCCATGGCGCCGGCGTAGCTGCCTTTCAGCGTCAGGATGTCGAAGCCCTCCTCCTTCGCCAGCGCGAACAGCTGCGCCAGCTCGTCGGTGAAGAAGGCGATGCGCGCCTCGTTGACCTTGCCGTCGATGACCGGGTAATGGAACGCCAGCGTATACAGCGCGTCGAGCACGTTGTGGCTGCCCATGTTGCCGCCCCAGCCGGTCTCCACGCCCATGATGGCGAGGATGATTTCGGCCGGCACGCCGGTGCGCTCGGCCACCTGGTTGACCTCGAAACGGTTGTCCGAAAGATACGCGCGGCCCTGCGCGATGCGGCCGTCGGTCAGGAAGATCGGGCGGTACTGGGCCCAGGTGCGGGTCGA
>CAZRXZ010000065.1:0-6652 GCA_964604095.1 uncultured Arenimonas sp.
GGATCTGCAGCGCGGCGATGCCCTGACCGTTCGGCGGCAGCTCCCACACATCGAAGCCGCGGTAATTGGTGCTGACCGGCGTGACCCACTCGCCGCGGTGCGCGGCCAGGTCTTCATAGCGCAGGAAGCCGTCGTTGGCGCGGAAGTAGGCATCGATGGTGCGCGCGATGGCGCCCTTGTAGAAGGCGTCGCGGCCCTGGCGGCCGATGGTCTCCAGCGTGCGCGCCAGGTTCGGGTTTCGCCAGGTCTCGCCCTTGCGCGGGGCACGGCCGTCGATGGTGAACTGCTCGCGGAAGCCCGGCCACTTCGACAGCGTCGGCACGCTGCGGTCCCAGTAATAGGCCACCACCTCATGCACCGGATGGCCGTTGCGGGCATAGGCCACCGCCGGCGCCAGGTTCTGCGCCATCGTGCGGCGGCCGAACTTGGCGTGCAGCGCGAACCAGGCGTCGACCGTGCCCGGCACGGTGACCGGCAGCGGGCCGTGCGCCGGGATGTCGGTCAGGCCGCGGCGTTCGAATTCCGCCAAGGTCAGCGCCTTGGGCGAGCGGCCGGAGCCGTTGTAGCCGTGCAGGCGTTTGCTTTTCGGATCCCAGACGATGGCGAACAGGTCGCCGCCGATGCCGTTGCCGGTGGGTTCCATCAGGCCGAGCGCGGCATTGGCGGCGATGGCGGCGTCGACCGCACTGCCGCCGTCCTTGAGCACGTCGAGCGCGATCTGGGTCGCCAGCGGATGCGAGGTGGCGGCCATCGCGTGCGGCGCCATGACTTCGGAACGGGTGGCGAAACCGGCGCCGGTGACGCGGTCGGCGGCCTCGACCGGCAGACCGGCGGCGGCGATGAGCAGGGCGGCGGACAGGCGCAAGGCGGTCATGGTGCGGTCCTCGAGTTCGGCAGACGGGCGATCATCGAAGTGTACGACAAGCCGGCACGGCGCCGTGGATTTTTGGCAGAATGGAGTGCATCCCTCCCGCGAATGTGACCCATGGCCCAGATCAATCCGCTGTTCAGCGTCCCGTTCGGCATCGAACACCTGCCGGACTGCGAGGGCCTCAACCGCGAACTGCGCGACCTGTTCATCCGGCGCGAAGCCCAAGGCCCGCGTTTCGCCAACCCGAATCCCTACACCATCCGCAACAAGGAACTGTTCGAGAGCAATTTCGACCTGTTCACCTGGCCGGACGCCCCGATTGCGCGTCTACGCGAGTTCTGTCTGTCGAACCTGGCGCGCCTGGTGGCGGAAATCAACGCGTACGACGCCGCGCGCATGGCGCGCCTGCAGATCGTCACCGATGCCTGGTTCCACGTGACCCGGCGCGGCGGCTTCTTCGGCACGCACAACCACCCGATGGCGTCCTGGTCGGGGGTGTACTGCGTCAGCCCCGGCGCGCACGACCCAGACCAGCCCGACAGCGGCAAGTTGAGCTTCATGAATCCGTTCGCGCAGATGTACCTGGATGCCGGCAATGCCGAGCAGCACGTGCCGTACCAGCTCGGCAACTACGCGTTTGACCTGAAACCCGGCCAATTGGTGTTGTTTCCATCCTGGGTACAGCACCAGGTGATGCCGTTCTACGGCGAGGGCGAACGCATCACGGTGGCCTTCAACTGCGCCATGAATTTCCGCTAGGCATGTGCGCGGCACCGGCCGGCTGGACCCTGTACCTGCTGGCCTGCCGCCGCGGCGCGGCCACGGTGTACTACGCCGGCATCACCAACGACCTGCCGCGCCGGCTCGAGGCGCACCGCACGGGCAAAGGCGCGCGCTTCACCCGCGCGCATCCGCCGCTGGCGGTGGTGGCCACGCGTGCCTATCCGGACCGGTCCAGCGCCTCGAAAGCGGAGGCGGCGCTGAAGAAACTGCCGCGCGCGCGCAAGCCGGCGTTCTTCGCCGTCGATTGACCGGCAGCGGCAAAATACGGCAGGATGCGGAACAGCCCCTGGGGATCACCGATGCCTTCCGAACGCAGCCTGGACGAACAACGCACCGAATTCAGCCGTAACCGCTTCCTGGCCATGCCCTTGGCCGGCCTGCTGGTCTGGACCCTGCTGCTGATACCCGGCTTTCTGTTGCCGACGCCGACGGCGATGCTGGCCCTGTTCATCGGCACCGGCTGCATCGCCTATGTCGGCATGGGGCTGTCGAAGCTGACCGGCGAAGACTTCCTCGACAAGTCGCGACCCAAGAACGCGTTCCAATCGCTGTTCTTCCACGGCATGGGGCAGGCCATCCTGGTCTATGCCATCGTCATTCCGCTGGCCATCCTGGAGCCGCGCGCCGCGCCGATGGGCGTCGGCATCCTGGCCGGCCTGATGTGGGTGCCGATGTCCTGGATCATCCGGCATCCGATCGGCTGGTGGCATGCCGGCGTGCGCACCGCGGCCTTGTGCGCGGGCTGGTTCCTGTGGCCGGACCGGCAGTATGTGGTGGCGCCGTTGATCGTGATCGCCTGCTACCTGTTCACCATTCCGGTGCTGGAGCAGCGCTGGCGGCGAGCCAATGCCTGAGGCCGCCAAACACCGGCTGTTGGCCATCGGCAGCGTGGTGACCCTGCTGTTGCTGGCCGTCTCCGGCCTGCAGCCGTACGACCGCGCGACCTGGGTGATGGAAACCCTGCCGGTGATGCTCGTGCTGCCGGTGCTGTGGGCCAGCGCCCGGCGCTTTCCGCTCACCCCCCTGCTGTATTGGCTGATTTTCCTGCACTGCGCGGTGCTGATCGCCGGCGGCGCCTATACCTATGCGCGCGTGCCGCTGGGCGACTGGCTGCAGGACGCGTTCACGCTGACGCGCAACCCGTACGACAAGATCGGCCATTTCTTCCAGGGCCTGGTGCCGGCCCTGGCCGCGCGCGAGATCTTCCTGCGCCGGCGGGTGGTCAACGGCCGCGGCTGGCTGGCATTCCTGTGCGTCTGCGTGGTGATGACGGTCAGCGCCGGCTATGAACTGCTGGAGTGGGCGGCGGCGGTGGCCATGGGCCAGAGCGCCGACGAATTCCTGGGCCTGCAGGGCGACGAATGGGACGCGCAATCCGACATGTTCACCGCCTTCATCGGCGCGCTGGCGGCGCTGGCGGCGCTGTCCGGCCGGCATGACCGGCAACTGGCCCGCCTGCCGCGCGGCTGACCGGGATCAGGGTTTCCAGCGCTTCAGCAACAAGGCATTGCCGACCACGCTGACGCTGCTGAACGCCATCGCCGCGCCGGCCACCACCGGGCTGAGCAGGCCGAACGCCGCCAACGGAATGCCGACGACGTTGTAGGCGAAGGCCCAGAACAGATTCTGCAGGATCTTGCGGTAGGTACGGCGCGAGATGTCGATGGCCTCGGCCACCAAGGCCGGATCGGCGCGCATCAAGGTGATGTCCGAGGCATGCATGGCGACGTCGGTGCCCGAACCCATGGCGATGCCGACGTCGGCCGAGGCCAAGGCCGGCGCATCGTTGATGCCGTCGCCGACCATCGCCACGATACGGCCCTGCGCCTTCAGCGCGTCGATCTGCGCCGCCTTGTCGGCCGGCAACACCTCGTAGCGCACCACGTCGATGCCCAGCTCGGCGGCGGCGGCCTGTGCCGCGCCGCGGCCGTCGCCGGTGATCATCACCGTGTTGATGCCGAGCGCACGCAGTTTGGCGATGGCCGACACCGCCGAATCGCGCACTCGATCGCCGAACGCCATCAGCGCCAGAGCCTTGCCGCCGTCGGCATCGGCCAGCCAGGACACCGTTCGGCCGGCATCCGCGTGCCGCTCCGCGGCCTGCACCAGTTCGGCCGGCAGGGCGATGCCCTGCTCCTGCATCAGCCGTGCGCTGCCAAGCCAGTACCGCCGGCCATCGACGCGGCCGCTCAGGCCGCGGCCGGGCAAGGCCTGCACCGCCTCGGCACGGCCCGGCGAGACGGCGCGCTCGGCGGCGGCCTGCAACAGCGCGCGCGCCAAGGGATGCTCGCTGCCGGCCTGCAGCGCCGCGGCCATGGCCAGCGCGTGGTCGGCGTCTTCCCGGCCGCTCTCGAATGCCGCCAGCCGGAAACTGCCTTCGGTCAAGGTGCCGGTCTTGTCGAAGGCGACCGTGCCGATGCGATGCGCCAACTCCAGGGCTTCGGCGTCCTTGATCAGGATGCCGCGGCCGGCGGCGACGCCGGTGCCGGCGATGAGGGCGGTCGGCGTGGCCAAGCCCAACGCGCAAGGACAGGCGATGACCAATACCGCCACGGCGTTGATGAGCGCCGGCGTGACCTCGCCGGAAACGCCCCACCAGCCCAGGAAGGTCAGCACGGCGAGCACGAGCACGGCCGGCACGAACACCGCGCTGATGCGGTCGACGGTTTTCTGGATCGGCGCCTTGGCCGCCTGCGCGCCCTCCACCAGGCGGATGATGCGGGCCAAGGCGGTCTGCGCGCCAATGGCGTCGGTACGCACCAGCAACAGGCCCTCGGCGTTGATGGCGCCGCCGGTCACCCGGTCGCCCGGCGCTTTCGGCACCGGCCGGCTCTCGCCGGTGAGCAGGGATTCGTCGGCGTGGCTGTCGCCTTCCAGCACCGTGCCGTCCACCGGCACGCGTTCGCCCGGACGTACCACCACCACATCGCCGAGGCCGACCGCCTCGATGGCGACATCTTCATCCTGCCCGTTCCGCCGCCGGCGTGCGGTTTCCGGGCGCAGGCGCTGCAGGGCGCGGATCGCCTCGCCGGTACGGCGCTTGGCGCGCGCCTCCAGCCATTTGCCCAGCAACACCAGGCTGATCACCACCGCGGAGGTCTCGAAATACAGGTGCGCGGCAGCCGGCAGGGCGAACAGCTGATACACGCTCAATCCGTATCCGGCGCTGGTGCCCAAGGCCACCAGCACGTCCATGTTGGCGCTGCCGGCGCGCAGCGCGCGCCAGCCGGCGGCATAGAAGCGCGCGCCCAGCCAGAACTGCACCGGCGTGGCCAAGGCCAGCTGCAGCAGGCCCGGCAGCATCAGATGGCCGCCGGACAGGTCGACCAGCATCGCCAGCACCATCGGCAAGGACAGCAACGAGGCCAACACCCACGGACGCCAGTCGGCCGCGGGCGGCGGCTCCGGGGCCCGCTGGGTCGCGGCTTCCAGCTGCGCGCCGTAACCGGAAGCGACCACCGCCGCGACCAAGGCCGCCGCCGAGTCCGGCGATGCGCCATGCACCGTGGCCTTTTCGGTGGCCAGGTTCACGCTCACCGAGGTGACGCCCGGTACCGCCGCCAAGGCGTTCTCGACATGCGCGACGCAGCTGGCGCAGGTCATGCCGCTCACCGCCAAGGTGGTGACCGCGCCCTCGTCGGGCGTAGCGGCGTTCATCGGCCGGCCTCCGGTGTATCAACACGCCGGGCCGGATAGCCCAGCCCGTCCAAGACCGCGCGCAGCGCGTCGGCATCGCGCCCGCTGCGCACCGAAACGGTGCCGGCGCCGAGGTCGATGCGGACTTCGGCCTGGGCGTCCAGGGCCGTGAGCGCCTGTTCGATGCGGGCGACGCACCGGCCGCAACGCATGCCTTCCACGTGGAATGTGATCATGATGCCGGTCTCCCGAATCCGCCCGGCCACTTGGCCGTGATGCCATCCTGGGCCTTGCCCCCGTGGCAAGGTCAAGCGGGATTTTTACTGCCGCGCGGGCGCGGTGCGGAAACGTTCAGCCTGCAGGCTTGACAGCCCCGGCCCGGCCCGGTGCACCATAAGCGCCACGGTAGCGGAGATATGCGATGAACATCGGCCAGGCAGCCAAGGCGGCGGGCGTTTCCGCCAAGATGATACGCCACTACGAACGCATCGGCCTGCTGCCCGCCGCCGGCCGCAGCGAGGCCGGCTATCGGCTGTACGGCCCGCAGGACATCGCCAGCCTGCGCTTCATCCGGCAGGCGCGCGAACTCGGGTTTTCCCTGAACCAGGTCGGCGGCCTGCTCGGCCTGCGCGACAACCGCGGCCGCCGAAGCTGCGATGTCCGGCAGCTGGCGGCGGCGCATCTGGCCGATATCGAGCGCAAACTGGCCGAACTCGGCGCCATGCAACGCGCCCTGCAGGCCTTGGTGCAGGCCTGCCACGGCGATGACGCGCCCGACTGCGCGATCCTGGACGGACTGCAGCAACCGCCCGCCCCGGCCGGGCGCGCCTGAGCGCCGTATTAATCCGGCAAATACCTGAGCGCCGCGGAACGCGCCGGCATTAACAGCAGGGCACGCGCAAAGCCGCGCGGGGCTTGGCTTACGCCGGCCTGCTATAATTTCGAGTCTTTACTCAACCGGCTCCGCCATGTCCCCGACCGCTCCGCACACCGCCAACCTCGACCTGGATTACACCCTCGACCACAAATACAGCCGTGAACAGGGCCGCATCTATCTGTCCGGCGTACAGGCCCTGGTGCGCCTGCCGCTGATGCAGCAGATGCGCGACCGCGCCGCCGGCCAGCACACCGCCGGCTTCATCTCCGGCTACCGCGGCAGCCCGCTGGGCGGCTTCGACCTGGAGCTGTGGAAGGCCAAGAAGCACCTGGCGGCCTCGGACGTGGTGTTCACCCCCGGCCTGAACGAGGACCTGGGCGCGACCATGGTGTGGGGCACGCAGCAGACCAACCTGTTCCAGGGCGCCAAGTACGACGGCGTGTTCGCCATGTGGTACGGCAAGGGCCCGGGCGTGGACCGCTGCG
>CAZRXZ010000066.1:0-6645 GCA_964604095.1 uncultured Arenimonas sp.
TTCGTCTGGACCTATGAAATGGGCGTCAAGATGCAGTCCTCGGACAAGCGCCTGAGCGGCCGACTGGCCGCGTTCCACAGCAGCTACGAGGACTTCCAGGCGCGCGTGTCGGAAATCACCAACCCGGGCGCGCCGGTGCCGAGCTTCAGCTTCCCGGTGCTGAACGCCGCCGAGCTGACCATCGACGGCATCGAGTTCGAAGGCGTCGCGCTGCTGGGCGATGCCACCCGCCTGTCGACCCAGCTGGGCTGGATGGACGCGCGCTACGACAAGTTCGTCGATCCGCGCGTCGACCTGAACCCGGCGCTGGCCAACCTGCACGACCACGTGCCGTTCTCGCCGGAGTTCACCGCCCGCGTGGCGCTGCAGCACAGCTTCAGCCTGGCCAACGGCGGCACCTTCAGCATCGGCGGCGACGCGTCCTACCGCAGCGAAACCTGGCTGTCGGTCGACAACCGTCCGGGTCTGATGCAGGAAGGCTACACCCTGGTCGGCCTGTACGGCGTGTGGGATTCGGCCGACGCCAAATGGCAGGCCCGCGCCGGCGTGCGCAACCTGACCGACGAGGTCTACAAGACCGACGGCCAGGAGTTCTCCTCGGTCGGCAACATCCAGACCGCGTACTACGGCATGCCGCGCAACTGGTACGCCTCGCTGCGCTACAACTTCTGATCCCACCGGACCGGAACCGGAAAGGGCCGCGAGCGATCGCGGCCCTTTCCTTTTGTGCGTCCCGTGCATTTCGGTTAGAGTGGAGCGAACCGTCAGCGCCCCGCCATGTTCAGCGAATTCCAACTCATCCTCGTCGCCCTGGTCTGGATCGCGCTGCTGTTCGGCACCGCGCTGTGGGTCGAACGCCGGCCGGGCCTGCTGTCGCGGCATTGGCCGTACGTGTACAGCCTGTCCTTGGCGGTGTACTGCACGTCCTGGACCTTCTACGGCACGGTGACCCAGGCCCTGCGTTCCGGCTGGCCGGTGCCGCCGACCTTCATCGGCAGCATGCTGTTCTACCTGCTGGCCTTCGGCTTCGTGCGCAAGCTGCAGCAGCTGGCGCAGGAGAACAACGCCACCTCCATCGCCGACCTGATCGCCAGCCGGCTGGGCCGGGACTCGACGCTGGCCGCGGCCATCACCGCGGTGGCGGTGATCGGCATCGTGCCGTACATCGCCCTGCAGCTGAAGGCGGTGACCATGAGCTACGGCATGCTGCGCGGCACCTATCTGCCCGCCGCGGAAGCCTGGCAGGACAGCGCGCTGTACGTGGCGCTGGTGATGGCGGCGTTCGCCATGCTGTTCGGCACCCGGCGCGCCTCGGTCAGCGAACGCAACCGCGGCTTGGTGCTGGCCATGGCGGTGGAATCGCTGCTGAAGCTGTTCGCCATGCTCGCGCTCGGCCTGTACGTGTGGCTGAATTTCGACCTGGCGGCCGAGGTTCCCGATACCATCCGCCAGGGCGGCGCCGAAGGCTTTCCGGCCCTGATCCTGCTCGGCGTGTTCGCCATGGTCACCTTGCCGCACCAGTTCCACGTCGGCTTCGTCGAATCGCGCGACGGCCGCGATCCGCAGACCGCGCGCTGGCTGTTCCCGCTGTACATGCTGCTGATCGCGATCCCGATCCTGCCGATCGCGTTGGCCGGACAGGCGGCGCTGGCGCCGGCCGGCGTCAATTCGGACCTGTTCGTGCTGGCGCTGCCGTTGTCGCGCGGCGACGGCGGTATGGCTTTGCTGGCCTTCATCGGCGGCCTGAGCGCCGCCACCGGCATGGTCATCTTCGCCACCCTGGCGCTGTCGGTGATGGTCTCCAACCATTGGCTGACGCCGCTTTGGCTGAAGGCCGCCTGGTCGCCCGCGGCCTCGCGCGCGCGCGGCGACTTGAGCCGGCCGCTGCTGTGGGCGCGCCGCGTCGGCATCCTGGCGCTGGTGCTGCTGGCCTGGGGCTACAGCCGCGCCGGCGGCGACAACGACGCGCTGGCCGACATCGGCGCGGTGTCGTTTTCCGCGCTCGGCACCTTGGCGCCGGCCTTGGCCTTCGCGGTCTGGCGTCCGCAGATGCCGGCGCGCTCGGTGCTGGTCGGCTTGCTCGGCTCGGTGCTGCTGTGGGCCTGGGTATTGCTGCTGCCGGCGCTGGCGGAGGGCTTCGGCTGGCGCCCGCACTGGCTGGCGCACGGGCCGTTCGGCTTGCATTGGCTGGCGCCGGACGCGCTGTTCTGGCTGCAGGACTGGAGCCGGCTCGGCCGTGCCGTGGTGCTGAGCCTGCTGGCCGGCGCGGTCTTGCCGTACCTGCATGCGGCCTATTTCAAGCCGCTGCAGTCGGCCAATCCGGCCGACGGCCTCAACCGCGACAGCCTGCTCAACATCGCCGCGCGCTTCCTGCCGGCCGCGCGCGTGCAGCGCCTGCAGGAGGAACACGGCGAACAGCTGCCGGTGCTGCGCCGGCGCATCGAGCGCGAGCTGTCCTCGGTGCTGGGTGCGGCCTCGGCGCGACTGCTGTTCGACGCCGCCCGGCGCGAGCAGGGCGCCGACCTCGACACCGTCGCGGCCATCGTCGGCGAGGCCTCGCAGGCGCTGCGCTTCAACCAGCAGGTGCTGGAGGCGGCGCTGGAGAACATGAGCCAGGGCATCAGCGTGGTCGATGCGCAGCTGCGTCTGGTGGCCTGGAACCGCCGGTACGCCTCGCTGTTCCAGTATCCGCGCAACCTGCTGCAGGTCGGCGTACCGGTCGAGAAGCTGGTCGCCTACAACATCGAGCGCGGCCTGCTCGGCGACAGCCGAGGGCCATCCGACATCGAGAAGCGCATCGCCTACATGAAGGCCGGCACCGCCTACATCACCGAGCGCCGCTTCGGCGACAGCATCGTCGAGATCCGCGGCAATCCGATGCCCGGCGGCGGCTTCGTGGCCACCTTCACCGACGTCACCGAATTCCGCGAGAGCGAGCGCAAGCTCAAGGCGATCGCCGAGACGCTGGAGGCGCGGGTCTCCGAGCGCACGGCGCAGCTGCAGGCGGCCAGTGCCGAGGCCGAGCGCGCCAACCGCGCCAAGTCGCGCTTCCTGGCCGCGGTCAGCCACGACCTGGCGCAGCCCCTGCACGCCGCGCGTCTGTTCAGCCACGCGCTGGAGCAGAAGCTGCAGCATGCCGAATACCGGCCGTCGCTGGCCAACATCGACGGTGCCTTGAACTCCGCCGAAAACCTGCTGGCCAGCGTACTGGACATCTCGCGCCTGGACGCCGGCGGCATGAAGCCGGACGTCAACACGTTCCCGCTGGACGAACTGCTGGCCGGGTTGGCCAGCGAGTTCACGGTGCTGGCGCATGAAAAAGGCCTGGCGCTGCATGCGGTGCCCTGCCGTCTGTGGGTGCAAAGCGACGCGCAGCTGTTGCGCCGGATCCTGCAGAACTTCCTGTCCAACGCCATCCGCTACACGGCGCACGGCCGCATCCTGTTCGGTTGCCGGCGCGCGGGCGGGCAGCTGTGGATCCAGGTCTGGGATACCGGGCCGGGCATCGCCGACGCCGACCGCGGCATGATCTTCGAGGAATTCCGCCGGCTCGACCGCGCCGGCCAGGGCATGGGCCTGGGTCTGGCCATCGCCGACCGCATGGCGCGTCTGCTCGGCCACCCGATCCGCCTGCAATCGCGCGTCGGCGCGGGTTCGATGTTTGCGGTGGCGGTGCCGGCGGTCGCAGCCGTGCCGCGTGCCGCCAAGGCGCTGTCCGAGCCGGCGGTGCCGGCGCCGGCTGTGCGCGTGCTGGCGGTCGACAACGATTCCGAGGTGCTGCGCGCGATGCAGGAGCTGCTCGGCCAATGGGGTTGCGAGGTGCTGGCGGCGGCCGATTCCGCGCAGGCCTTGGCCCTGTGCCATGCGTCGCGGCCGGACGTGCTGGTGCTCGACTACCATCTGGACGCCGGCGACACCGGCGTGGCCCTGCAGGCGCGCATCGAGGCGCAGGTCGGGGCCTTGCCGTGCATCGTGGTCACCGCCGACCGCAGCGAGGCGGTGCGCAACGAAATCCTCAACGCCGGCTGCCAGATCCTGCACAAGCCGGTGAAGCCGTTGGCGTTGAAGACCGCCTTGGCCGCCTTGCTGCCGAAGCGGCGCGCCTAGGGCAGGGCGCTGTTCGGGTCGGCCAGCTCCAGCGAACGCAGCAACACGCCGGCCTGCGTCCGGTTCTTGACCCCGAGTTTGTCGAAGATGGCGCTCATGTGCGCCTTGACCGTGCGCTCCTGGATGCCGAGCTCGTCGGCGATCTGTTTGTTCAAAAGCCCGCGGGTGACCCGGGTCAGCACCTTGAACTGCTGCGGACTGAGCGAGGCCAGCTTCTCGTCCAGGTTGTGGTCGTCGGCGCTGAGCTGGGCCTGCGCCACCGATTTGCGCACCGAGGCCGGCAGCCATTCCTGGCAGGACAGCACCGCGTTCAGGCTGTTCTTGAGGTCGGTCAGGCCGGTGCGCTTGGTCAGGTAGCCGACCGCGCCGTAATCGAGCGAGCGCCGGATGGTGGCCGGATTCTCGTGCGCGGAGATGACGATCACCGCGATGCCGGGATGCTCGGCGCGGATCGAAGCCAGGCCCATCAGACCGTGGCAGCCGGGCATGTGCAGGTCGAGCAGGGCGATGTCGGTATCCGGGTTGGCCTGCAGATAGGCCATCACCGAGTCGTGGTCTTCCGCCTCGCCGATGCGCGCCTCGGGCATGAAGCCGCGGATCGCCTGGATCAGCGCCATGCGGTACAGCGGGTGGTCGTCGGCGACCAGCAGATGGTTCATGGCCTTATTGTGCCGTCCATGCCCCGTCGATGGCAATGGTGGTGCCGGTGAGGTTGTGCGCTTCGCGCCTGCACAACCACAGCACCGAATCGGCGATTTCCTCTGGGCGCGACATGCGCAGGCTCGGCTGCTTTTCGCGCAGCAGCGCGCGCACGCCGTCGTCGCGGCTGCCGCCGGCCATGCGTGCCTCGATCTGCGGTTCGATCAGCGGGGTTTCCACCCAGCCCGGGCAGATGCAGTTGACGGTGACGCCGCCGCTCTCGCGCGAACCGGCGGCGGCATATTCCAGCGCCACGGCCTTGCTCAGGCCGACCAAGCCGAACTTGCTGGCCACGTACGGCGCCTTGCCGGCCGAGGCCACCAGGCCGTGCACCGAGGCGATGTTGACCACGCGGCCGAAGCCCTTGGCCGCCATCGCCGGCAACGCGCGGCGCATGCTGTGGTAGGCGGCGCTGAGGTTGACCGCGATGATCGCCTCCCAGGCGCCGTCCGGCAGCGTTTCCAGCGGCTTGGCGATCTGCATGCCGGCGCAGTTGACCAGGATATCGACGCCGCCTTCGGCGGCGCAACGCGCCATCATCGCGTCGATGGCCTCGGGGTCGCGCAGGTCGGCCGGATCGTGGCGCGCGGGCCGGGTGCCGCGGGCTTGGATGCCCGAGAGCGCAGCGGCGATCTGCGCCGCATCGCCCAGGCCGTTGATGGTCACGCGGCAGCCGGCGGCCGCCAAGGCTTCGGCGATGGCCAAGCCGATGCCGGAGGTGCCGCCGGTGACCAGGGCCGTGCGGCCGGCGAGGAAGGTGTCGTTCATGGCTCCGCCATACGCTGTGTGTCTGCCGATACGATACGCCGGAAGCCCGTGCGGTTCTGCTGTACCAAGGTACCATGACCGCTTTCGCGGGCTTTGTTACGGTATGCTCAGCCCCTCGTCCGCTCCGGAGAACCCCATGCGTCGTACGCACACCCTGATCGCCGGCATCCTGCTCGCCGGCACCGCTTCCTTGGCTTGCGCGCGCGGCCCGGTGCCCGTCGCGCAGAGCCTGCGCACGCACGCCGACCTGCTGTCGGCCGGCCTAGGCCTGGACGGCTTGCGCAACCCCGCGCCGCCGGCCGGTGAAACCACGCCGGAGCTGCTGCGCACGCGCGCGTTGTGGGCCAACTGGCGCGGTATCGCCGATCTGGCGCCGGGCGGCGGGTACGGTGAGCTGTACGGGCGCATCGCGCCGGTGCCGGGTCGCGAATACAGCGCCTTGCTGCGCCTGAAGGGCAATGCCCACCCGCATCGGGTGATGGTGCAGATTCCCGACGATTTCGACCTGGAAAAACGCTGCGTGGTGGTCACCGCCTCCAGCGGTTCGCGCGGCATCTACGGCGCCATCGCGCTGGCCGGCGCCTGGGGCCTGAACCACGGTTGCGCCGTGGCTTACACCGATAAGGGCGCCGGCACCGGCTTCCTGGCGCAGGCGGGCGAAGGCTTCAACGTGGACGGCAGCCTGAGCCAGGACGGTGCGCCGAAGGAATTCCAGTATCCGAACGGCGCCACCGGCATCGCGGTCAAACACGCGCATTCGGGCGACAACCCGGAAGCCGATTGGGGCCGTTATGTTCGCCAAGCCAGCGAATACGCCTTGGCCACGCTCGACAGCCGCTTCCCGCAGGCCGCGCCGTTCAACAGGAAGAATACGCGTACCTTGGCGGTCGGCGTGTCCAACGGCGCCGGTGCGGTGCTGCGCGCGGCCGAACTGCCCGGCAACTGGCTGGATGGCGTGGTGGCGGTGTCGCCGAACATCCATGCACCCGGCACACGCCCGCTGTACGACTACAGCACCGAAGCTGCGTTGCTGATGCCCTGTGCCCTGAACGCGGCCGCATTCGACACGGT